>JALGTI010000471.1 GCA_029821455.1 Candidatus Zipacnadia bacterium
CTCTTCTCCTTTGCCGGTCTTGCGGCCGGTGAACAACAGCCAGAGACCCGCAGCAACCAGCAGCACAGGCCACCATGCCTTGATCGACGTGGCTAACGGTGTCTCAACCTCAACAATGAAGATGAATACGGAAAAAGCTGCAAGAGCGACGGCTACCCACCCGGCCCAGGCACCGCCGCCGCGGACGACCAGCTCCACCAGGTACACATTGGCAAAGGCCAGTGCAAGAAAGAGAAAAAACAGGTAGCCAGTCTCCTCGCCCGGCAGCCACCGCTCGAGTGCAGCAAACAGGCCCACGGCAGCCACCACCGAACCAGCAATGAGAAACCCTGTCTTGTTACCCATAGTGAAGTAGGCAACAATTAGGCCAGCACCCAGTGCAATCAACATAATCTCGCCCGAGATCATGCCAATATTCGCCAGGTATACCAGCAAACCCACTATGATCAGCACTATTCCGAGTGTGCGTGTGCCCATGTCTGGCCTCCCTTGGTTACTCTTTTCACTAGAGGTTCGTGTTACTATCAGCCGTGTCCTTCACCGTCCAGCTGGCGCTCTTTCAGTCGTGGTTGTCGACCCTGTTATGAGCATGATGGCCACCGTCAGTGCCATGGCCACGTACATGGGGTGAATGCCCCACGGATAGTGTCCCCCGGCGTACTTGGCGATCTCCCACCCGGCAGCCGCAACGCTGCTAGCTACCAGGGCCCACACTGCCCCGCGCCGGTTGGCCCGCTTCCAGAATACCCCAAACAGGAGCAGGACGGCTATGGTCGCCCGCAGCGTATAGGCGAAGTATATCTGGTCGAGGATCACGGTCGAGTACATCGCCCAGACCAGGGCCATGAGGCCGGACCCCAGGGTGAGCAGGCGCGACACCCGGTAGAGTTTCGCCTCGGACACCTCGGGGTTGAGAAACCGCTGGTAGACGTCTTTTGACAACAGTGTACCCGCAGCGAGAATGCACGGTGCCACCGTTGACAGTATGGCCGCCAGGATGCCCGCCAGGACAACACCACCGGCCCAGTCGGGCAGCGAAGTGAGCAGCGTCGGTAGCGCCATCCGGGCCGCTATGTCCGGGTACTTGATGCGTGCAAACATACCCAACAGCGCAGTCATGACCCCCATCGGGGCCACATAAAGAACAGCCAGCAGCGACGCCCGTTGTGCCGTCTTCTCGTCCCGGGCGCCCATGATGGGCTGCACCGCTGCCTGGGCTACCAGCGCAGCCAGGACCGAGGCGACAATCCACGCTGCCACCTTCGATGGTCCCGCACCCCAGGGGCTGAAGAACGGCTCCGCCGGCAGGTGAAGCTCGAGAACAGCCATGCCCCCCGACCCGGACGCAATCATCACGAGACCCAAAATCACACCGAAGTACATGACGAACACGTGCACCAGGTTAGTCACACCGATTGCCCACAACCCACCAGCCAGGGTATAGGCCAGTAGAACGACCCCGGTTATCACCATGCCCACCCGGGGGGCCAGTCCGGTGAGCGAGTTAACGAGCGCGGAGCCCGCCACTACCTGTACCGAACCCACGGCAATCATGACGAAGGTGAGAACGATGCTGGAAACCACACGCACCTGCGAACCCAGGTATTCCTCCATGAAACCGGTCACCGTGAAAGAACTCGACCGCCGGTACAGCCGAGCCAGGGTAAAGGCCAACACAACAGTACCGATCGCATTGGCAACCGAGAACCAGGCCGCCGATATCCCATACAGGTAACCACCCTCGGCAGTGCCGATGGTGGAGGTTCCGCCTATCCACTCCCCTGCTATGGCCGCCGACGCCACCAGGACTCCCATTCCTCGCCCGGCCACCAGGAAGTCATCGGACGACTTGGCCAGCCTGGACGCCGCGAGACCGATTGCCGTAACCACAACGAAGTATAGTACAACGAACCAGAGCTGTGTCGACATGTGTGAGTACTCCTAGCCTGGATTGACCTATAGCCCGACAATATGAAATTCAGTCTGCCTGCCTGCCAGGAAGTATACCTCGCCCCCTGTGAACACCACGTCCTGTTCCAGGGCTAACCTCCTGTCCATCCCACTCTTCAACAGCCTGCCGGATATTGAGTTCCATGGCGTAACAGGTATCTGCAAAGAGCTCGTAGTCACCCCTACCCGGCACTCCCTCCTGCTGGTCCCACAGGCCAATCGTGGGCCCGGCAGCATGACCGTGGTAGCCAATCGGATGCGTGTAGATGGACGGGGTGAGGCCCTCCTCCCTGGCCCTGGTCAGGGACGCAGCCAGTATCTGGTTGCCACTCTGCCCCTCGGCGTACTCCTCGGCCAGAATATCCTGGAGCCGGTTGCCGCTCGCTAGTGCGGCCTTTAGCCCATCGGGTGCATCAGTTTCACCCAGCTT
>JALGTI010000472.1 GCA_029821455.1 Candidatus Zipacnadia bacterium
ACTCATAGATGAGCTGTACACGAATCCCAAGACATTCGACAGCATACAGCCTCTTATGACGGCTGACTGGGAGGGCAAGACGCATCCTATGCTGTGGGTGCGCGAATATGGTAACGCGCCGGTCTGTTACTTGGCCCCCGGGCACGGGGTTGAGACCTTCGAGAACCCAACCTATCAAAAGCTACTCCAGCGATGTGGGCTGTGGGTTGCGGGGCAGCTCTAATCGGGGGGTCTCCAGAATGATGAAGTTCGGCCTACTCGGCTGTGGGGGAATTGCGAAAGAGCATCTGGCGGCGGCGGCGAGGCACCGCCGAATCAAATTCGTTCACGCAGTGGATGTACGCCTGGATGTGGCTCAAGCATTGGCCGACGAGTATGGGGTTGAGAAGGTCAGCCAAGAGGCGGCCCGGGTACTGAACGATGATGAGGTGGAGGCAGTGGTGATCGCGCTTCCTACCCATCTGCACTATGAGTGGATAGTGCGCTGCGCTAAGGCCGGCAAGCACATCCTCACTGAAAAGCCGCTATGCCGAACAGTGAGAGACGGACGCCGGGCGCTGACAGTCTGTGCTAACTGCGGGGTGAAGCTCGGTGTCGGCTATATGAGGCGCTATATCCCCACACGTGGCAAGGCTCGGCAACTGGTGCAGTCCGGCAAGCTGGGGCGTCCTGTCACGTGGACCGTTGCCCAGTTCGATCAGCGCTCTGACTACTACCGAGGCCCCGGCAACTGGGCGTGGGATATGGAGAAGGGTGGCGGGATCATCATGGACGGACACATCCACGATTTCGATTTCGCCACCTGGATTCTGGGGCCACCGGTCGATCTTTTCGCCCAATCGCGGTGGATTACCGATGTGGTAACAGCACCCACACAAGCATCCGCTATCATCCGCTTCCACGAAGGTGACACGATGCTCTTCGGCACATCCTTTCAAGAAGGTGACTTCGGACAATGCATCGGGCCGAACAGCATAGTTGGCCCTGAGGGCACCATCATCTTTGATGGCAGTGGCGGCTTCTGGTGGCATTATGCTCCCGGTAAGCGGCGGTATTATGGTCTGAATTGGGACAGTCGTAGGCCCGCAGGTATCGGTTCGCTGTGGCTCTTCTACAAGCAGTTAGACAGTTTCATCAGGCTCGTGGAGAAAGATGAGTGCGACCCACGTCTGGCGACCGGACCAGAGGCCCTCGAAAGCCTGTGGCTTGCCGAGAAGGTTATTGCGGCAGGCCCGGACGGGCGAAGGTCTAGGATGGCCTCCAAGCCAAGCTGACACAACTGCCAAGCGCGCAATGGCAAGGGTCGAGGACAAGGTGCCTTGGAGTCTAAAGAAGGGATGCAACCTCCTTCTGGTGAAATTAGACCAGGCGGACGGGGGCTGGAAATTCTGTCTTCGACTTGTGAACGAGAACCACGAGCCAGTTACCGACTACAGGATATACTTGCGCTGATGGTCTGATTGCCAGCCGCCAGTTTGGCAGCATAAGAACGCATTTACAATATGAAGGGAGAGCTTGGTATGGAGTACCGACAACTTGGCAGGACGGGAACGCGGGTATCGAAGCTGTGCCTGGGGACTATGAACTTCGGCGGGCAGACTGACGAGGCGACCTCGATCCAGATCGTCAACGAGGCCCTTGATGCGGGCATTAACTTCATTGATACCGCAGATGTTTACGGGCGTGGCGATTCCGAGACAATTGTAGGCAAAGCCCTGGCGGAGAACGGCAAGCGCGATGACGTGGTATTGACAACAAAGGCTGTCGCGTCAATGGGTGACGGCCCCAATGATCACGGGGCCAGCGCCTATCATCTGGTGCGCGCGTGTGAGGAAAGCCTCAAGCGGCTGCAGACTGACCGCATTGACCTCTATTTCCTGCACGTCGTGGACCTGACCACACCAATGGACGAGATTCTCAACACGCTCGACACGCTAGTGCAGCAGGGGAAGATTCTCTATGTGGGCACCTCCAAGTGGCCTGTGCCGCTGATTATGGAGGGCCTTGCGCTAGCCGAAAAGTGGAACCTACCCAGATTT
>JALGTI010000473.1 GCA_029821455.1 Candidatus Zipacnadia bacterium
AAGGCCTTGACGAAGACATCGCGCAGATGATGCCTGGCCACCCACAACAACAAGAGCGCCAGTGCCAGATATGCTCCCTGACTCTGCTCCTGGGCAAATGGCATGCCCGCCTTCTCATACCCAACCAATACAGCCACGAAGTTCTCCATCCTCAGCAGCAGATAAAGCAGCCAGGCGCTGAGGGCTATCTCGGTGCTCATCAGATAGCCGAAGCCAATCATCTCCGGCCGATAGTGAATGGCTCCCAGGCGCAGCGCGGACCAGGGATGCTCGGTCAGGAACCTGTTCAGATCATAGTACTTGCCCAGAGCTAATATGCCGGGGTTGTAGGCATTCAGAATATTGGTGATGTTGTAGACAAATGCGATGCCAAAGCCAATCCACATTATGCGGTTGGTGAAGAAGCTGGCAATCATACGCTTGGCGTCCAGGCCCTCAGTAGCCTCCAGCGGCAGATACAGCAACGGGAAGACCAGCTTCTCCTTCTCCGCCCACTGGCGCCGCAGCATTACAACCACACCCATCATACACAACCACAAGGCCGTGTACATAATACACCACATCATCAGTGGCACGGCCCAGTGCCCCCAGGGGATAGCGCCGGTCGGGTTGCCCTCATAGAACTGGCGGATCACCTCCGTGTCGTGAGGGATCAGCCACTTGGGCATATACTGCTGATAGGCGGCGAAATCATTCTCGGGGGTATCAAAGTAAAACAGCACAGGAACAGTATTGAGCATGAAGCGGATAATCCCGCAGCCCGGCATCGAGGTGGTGATGCACAGGAAGATGTAGATGACGAGGATCTCGCGCTTGCCGAGCCTGAACCATTTGCCCAGCCTCGCAGCCACCGGATACAGGAGCAACAGTAACATTAGAAACGCTACCGCTGGCAGGGCCGGCACTGACTCCGTTATCTGGCAGAAGAAGTCGGTGACTTCAGACCTCTCTATCCAGTAAGAGGCGATGATGGTCAGAATAACAGCGATTGCAAAGGCGCGGACGGTTATCCCCATCAGGGGACGCTGGTCAGCAGGCTTTAGCGAGATCAGGGCATCTTCGGTCGCGGCCATTGAATCGTGTCCCTCGGGTATCAGTATGCGTGCGTATTCCCCGTAGCAGTTGACGATTCCTCTTCGGCATTGCTTACTTCGCCCGACTGATCAAGAAGCCGGCACGATCAACTGGCCAGGGCGTGATACAACTCCACATTGGCACGGCAACAACTGATACGGCACTGAGATGGTACTGCTGGCTAGACCTACCGCCCGTACATCCCGGTCAGCTTGCCCGTGGCCAGGATATGGCCCTCCATTGCCCGGAGCAGTTTATCCTTGCTTGCCCCTGGCTCCAGAGCCAGCGTTGTGTCGAGGGCGTAGAGGGTGAAGTTGTAGTGATGGGCAGGTCCTCGCGGCGGTGCCGGGCCACCATACCCAATCTTGCGGAAGCCGCTCGTGCCCTGCTTTGCACCTTCGAGGGCCGCCACTGTTGCCACGGCCTCGATGCCCTCTGGCAGCTCGGTGAGATCTGGCCCCAGGCCCCACAGTAGCCAATGGGTGAAGGTGCCGATAGGCGCATCCGGATCGTCCATAATCAGCGCCAGCTCCTGTGTGCCCTCAGGCGCATCGCTCCACTGCAGTGGTGGAGAGACATTCTGGCCGTCGGCGGTGTACTTGGCGGGAATAGTCTGGCCGTCGTCGAAGGCAGAACTGGACAGCTCCATAGTCATCACCTCCGTCTCAGCGGGTTCGCCAGGTGTTGGTGGAAGCTGGAGACCTGTGCGTGCCGGGGGGGCAGGTGTCTCCGGCTGGCGGCTAGGCCTGCAGCCCAAAAGGGTAATACTGGCAGCGACGACGACCACAGTCGCTGCTCGGGTCATGAACCTGGTGCTGTTCATGTCAATCCCCCCTACCGTATGCGAGGTTTCCATATACCTTCTTATTGGTTGTAGGATTCCTTGGTGATGCGCCGATTCCTTCTCGCGCATGAGCCTGATTGGTGGAAATCAAGGGTTTGACGGCCTGGTATTAGGTGGCA
>JALGTI010000474.1 GCA_029821455.1 Candidatus Zipacnadia bacterium
AGTCTCTAGTTCCTCAGTGGGCTCGGCAGCCGGCTTCAGCGCCGGGTTTGCTGCCTCTTCCACAAAGCTGCGGCTCTCCCGCCCTGGCTCAGACCGCCATACCGGCCAGATGCCGACCACTGCCAAGGCCACAAAGACAACAACCAGCCCGGCCACGATACCGACTATGACCCATTGACGCCGCGTCATCGCTGATTCCCCCTCATGCTAATCCTTTTCAAGCGACCAGGACTGTTATTATACCACTCGCACTAATACAAGGCCAAGGCTTACGAGCACGCTGAGGGAAAGCTACAGGATGATTGTCTAGGAGTTACCTGGCGGGGGTTCCAAGCGATCGGTCTGCAAGTGCGCAGCGACATCGCCGTCGTGCCGTTAGGCGTGGTTCGAGCCCAATCTGACCAGCTATTGGAGCTGGGTTGAGGTCGAGATGCCATCTCGCGACGGCCCTGCCAAGATGCGATCTGTCGGGCCTGGAGAGGGGGAGAGGGGCCAGATTCGCACGTTTCATGAACGAGTGAATTGTGGTAAACTAAAATGAGGAATATTTGGTGAAGGGGGACTCCTGCAAGTGAAAAGCCGTGCTGCATGCCGAGTTGGAATTCTTCTCGTCCTACTGCTTGCTGGGTCTGCAGTTTGGGCACAGCATTTGCCACAGGTTCCAGGGCCTCCGTACAGACCGGGTGAGATTGTCGTCGGCTTTGAGCCCACGGTGCCCGCCTCGACCCTGCAGACGCTGCACGTGCTGCATGGCGCGCTGACAGTGAGGCAGCTCCCCCAGATAAGCGCCCACGTGATGCGAGTCTCTACTGGCGGGGATGTTGGCGCTCTATGTGCCAACCTGTCCAAGCTTCAGGGCGTCCGCTACGCTGAGCCCAACTATTCCCGCCGCGTCCTACTGGCTGCTCCCAATGACCCGGCGTATAACAATCTGGATACTTTGATCGCGCCTTTCGAGGAAGCTGCTGAGCCGACCTGGTTCCAGTGGGGGCTGCATAAGGTCGAGGCGCTAGCAGCGTGGGGTGTCTGGCCCAATACGTATTACACCTCGGCCACAAAGCCGCTAAATGCGGTGAAAGTCGCCGTCATTGACACCGGTATTGATGCCGGCGGGGTAGATGGCATACCGCACCCGGACTACGTCAATGCCAGTGGGACAAGCTGCGACGCGGCCCTTGGCGGCCAGATAGATATGGCCGACGGCCACAATGTACTGACTGGCTATGACCCGAACGACTTCATAGATGACTATGGACACGGTACGGCTGTCTCCGGCGTGATCGGCGCATCCACGAATAATGGTGGCACCGCGCCAGGGAACGGTACAGCCGGCCTGGGCTATAACTGCCAGATTATGCCGATCAAGGCGATGGATGATACGGGCTACGGCACAGAGGCGGACCTGGCCGCCGGCATCCTGTGGGCTGTGGACCACGGGGCGCTCATTATCAACATCAGCGCCGGTGATTACTACTACGCGCAAGTGGAGCAGGATGCCGTAGACTATGCCTGGCAGCACGGGACGCTGGTCGTGGCGGCAGCGGGCAATGAGGGCGACAGCATGAATCGGCCCTTGTATCCGGCCGCGTGCGCCGGCGTGATGGGAGTAGCGGCCACTTCCTGGCCCGATGACTACCCCGCCAGCTACTCGAACTACGGTGACTATGTGGCAGTCTCGGCCCCAGGCGGGGATTATTCGCTGGTCCCGTTAGCCTTTTGGGGGATATGGGTGCCAATGCCTACCGAGCCGGTGCCTCTACACGACGTCGGCTGGGAGCCGGGCGTAGCCGAGTACCAGTACCACTTCGGCACCTCTCTAGCCTGTCCGTTCGTCTGTGGCTTAGCTGCCCTGTATGCCGGTCAGCACGGTATTACGCAGAGCACTCCGGGCGGGGTTATGCAGATGTGGCGGGCGATCCTGAAGGGCTGTGACGACATTGCGGGGGGGCCGGGCTGGAATCCCAACTGGGGCTGGGGCCGCATCAACGCCTATCAGACCATGCTGGACAATGATAATCGCATGGCCACTGTGGGCTGCCTCACCGGGCAAATCAGTTATTATGGCACAGTGGTGCAGAATGCCCTGGTCGAGGCTGAACCAGTCGGCGGCGGAACCGGGAAGAGCGCTACCACGCGCAGTGATGGTACTTATCGAATCGCCAACCTCGATCCGGGATTCTACAATGTCACGGCCACTATCTACGCTGAATCAGACACTCTCTACAATGTCGAAGTGGAGGCGGGGATTGACCTGCCCCGTGTAAACATCGCTGTGCCAGCCGGCGTGACCTACTCCATCTCGGGGACGGTGACCAATGCTGGCGATCCGCTGGAGGGGGTCGAGGTGAGCGCCGATGGGTACTCAAATACCACTGCCGCAGACGGGACGTACACGATAGACCCTACACGGTCACGCCGAGTAAGGGCGAGTACACCTTTGAGCCGGCAAGCAGGGACATCACTGTCAACCAGACCGAAGGCAATGCCACGGGCGTGGACTTCGTCGGCACGCAGAACACCTACTCAATTTCGGGCACGGTGACCAATGCTGGTGATCCGCTGGAGGGCGTAGAGGTAACTGCTGACGGGCATTCTGACATCACCGGCCCTGACGGCACTTATGCCATAGCCGGGCTGACTGCTGACACCTACACGGTCACACCCAGTAAGGCTGAGTACAGCTTCGAGCCTAAAAGCAGCGAGGTTACTGTCAACGAGACTGAGGGGAATGCCACGGGCGTGGACTTCGTTGGCACGCGTGTCTATAGTCACACCTATCCGGCGGGGCTGACAATGATGGGGATTCCCGTGGATGCGTCCGGGGCGTCTTCGATGGAGGATTTGACGGGTGCGCAAGAGGTGGTGTGGTGGGATCCGGAGCTCGCAGGGTATGTGACCATCGGCGCGCCGACGCCGTATGTACTGGCGCGCGGCTATTGGGGCCAGTTCGATGCTGCAACCGAGGTGGTGATTGGCGGCGCGATCGTAGCGGGGCCGGTTGATTATCCGGTG
>JALGTI010000475.1 GCA_029821455.1 Candidatus Zipacnadia bacterium
ATCGTCTCATAGGCCTCGGTAACATCCTCGTTATGCAGGGCCAGCAGCGGCGGGTCGAGCACCACGAACACACCGGGGTCGTCAATCTGCCGCAACATCGCTGCCATTGCATCCACAGTCTGAGCGGTACCTGTGTGGATCTCCAGTGCCATATTGATCCCGAAGTCCCTGGCCACAGGCACGAGTTCTTTGATGCCCTCTATGCACCAGTCCCACTGGTCGCGCACGGGAGCGTCATCGTAGATCATCTCGCCGCCGGCATAGACGCGGCAGTACTTCCCCCCCAGGTCGCGGGTCATGCGGAACGTCTCCCTGGCCCACACCCGCTCCCGTTCACGGTCCACCGCATCGGCGCGGCCTAGGTCAATATAGCCGGCGATCATCTCCATTGTCACGCCCTTTTCGGCGGCCAGGTCCTTGGCCCGAGCACAACGGTCGGGGTCCATATCAAAGGGCGAGGCAACCGGCCGCTTGGCCATCACCTCAACAGATTCGTAGCCGAAGCCGGCTGCCTTCTCAATCTGCTCTTCGAGACTCAAACCAGGCCCATCGTAGAAGATCCCCGCGTAGCTGATGGTGTGCAAGCCGATTTGCATTGTGTCATCTCCTCCTGACGGTGTTGTACGCTCACGGTTGTCCAGGCTCTCACAACAGTAAGCCGTGTACTACCAATTCTCTACAGGCAGTGCCATCACCTTGCCCCGCCTTCAAGATTTTTCAATAGTCTCCTCGACCAGTTCCCGAGGGAAACGCACCCTCTGGGTACGGTGATCAACCGGGATGCCACGGCTCTCCAGGATCTGCAAAGCGCCTTCGTGGGCGACCTGTACTCCCGGGTCGGCGATAAGAGACATCGCTGCCTCGTGTATCTGGTACATCTCTTCCATTTCCAGCAGACGTAACCCGCCATGAATGTGCATTGCTACCATCCAATCATTACATATGCCAGATTGGAGTAGGGGCGCGATTCATCGCGCCCTATGTTCCGTGACGTATGTGGGCGTGATAAATCACGCCCCTACATATGACCACAAGACCAATTATTGAACACAACCACTGGCCTGCCCTCTTGCCTCTCCCTGCGGGCAGACAGCGCAGAGGAGGCTAGCGAGACGTTACCCTGCCCCCGGGGCAATGCCCTCTAGAATTGCGTCCCGCAGTTGCGCCGGGCAGATGACCACAATCCCTTTCACTTTCTGGGTGGCGCGGAACTCACCGAGACCTTCCAGCCTGCTGCTATCGAGCCGCCAGGCGGGCGCGCCCGCCTCCTCGCAGATGCACATCCCGGCCGCCACATCCCACAACCCCCACACTGCATACAGCGTCCCGCAGAACGTGCCCTGCGCTACGTAACAGGCGTGCAAAGCCGCTGAGCCGATATTGCGCTTGCGCGGCGCAACGCCAAGCCCGATCCGGTCTATCGCCACCGAATCGCAGCCGAACAGGGCGTTGTTGCTCAACTCCGCTTGTTTCGTTGCCTGGATTTGCTCGCCATTCCGAAAGGCCCCGCCGCCGGCCTCCGCATACCACATCCGCTCAGTAGCCGGGGCATAGATAGCGCCCATCACAGGCCTGCCGCCGTCACTCAACCCGATGGAGATACACCACTCGCCCGCCCCGTACAGGTAATTGAGCGTCCCGTCTATCGGGTCAATTATCCAGGCGCGGCCTTCGCCAATATCCTCGGCCCCGGCCAGCTCCTCGCCGACGACGGCGTCATCAGGCCAGCGGACGCTCAGCCTAGCGCGGATCAGTTGCTCCGTCTCAGTGTCGCCTCTGCAAAACAGCGTGCCATCCCCCTTCTGCTCGCCGGTGACCTGGCCGAAGTAGCTCAGAGCAAGCTGGCCCGCTTCACGGGCGACATCCAGCAGATATTGCAAGTCATCACTTGGCATACGGACACCTCTGCGCCACAAATAGCGCCACAGGCTTCAGACTGACAAGGCGGACAGGCAAGGCTGCCTGCCTTCGCGAGCCATAGCCCGCTACGGCGGGCGAAGGCCTGTCCTACGAAGCGAGGGTTGTGTATAATACCAGTGTGAGGATGTAAGTGTCGAAGCGTTGAGGACGAATATGCCCGAGGAAGAGGTATACACACTTCCCGAAGAGACCGGCAGGCGGCCGCTAACAGCGCGTAATCTGGAGGACTACGCGCTCTGCCCGCGCAAGTACCTGCTGTCGTTCTTTGAGCCGCGCGGCGGACTGCAGCGCTTCCTGGGTGGACCGGCGGCCCTGGGACGTACCCTGCGGCAGACGCTTATTGAGTACCATCGCCGAGGTGGCGCGCAGGCAGTCTGCAAAGACGAACTCCTGGCCATATTCGAGGATAACTGGGACCCCAAGCTCTGCGCTGACAGCCTGGAGGAAGAGCAGCTTCAC
>JALGTI010000476.1 GCA_029821455.1 Candidatus Zipacnadia bacterium
CCCGACGCCCGGGCAATTCGCAACGTTTATGAAGGCTGGAAGCAAGTTGCCCAGACCGTTGTGAACTATCCCTACATGTACAGCAACGCTCTGCCTTTGCCGGTCTCAGCAGCGGTAGTGAAAGAGATCAAGTACTACTACCGTATTGGCCTCTTCGGCGTGCAGCGTGAACACATGGCTCGGGGCTTTGGCTGGGAGCTGAGCCACTGGTTGGAATTCCAACTCCTCTGGGATGCGACCCAAGACGTGCAGAGGTTGCGCCGCATCTTCTATCGAGGCTACTACGGCGCCGCCGCCGAGCCAATGCAGCGCATCCACGAGCGGGTTGAGGCTGCGGTGATGGGCACTGAGATCGGCTCGCCTGGGGGATGGGGTGGTTTCACCGACTGCTACGCGAATCTGCCGGCAGCCCTCGAGCCAACGCTGGCAGCCAACCGGCGCGACATCCGCGAGGGCCGCCGACTCGCTGACGCAGGGCCCGCACGCGCTCATGTGGAGCTGGAAGACAAGGCGCTCAGAGCGATCGACGTGTATGTCAGAGCCAAGCTGGCTCACTCTAGCTGGGAGCGAACGGCCAGCCCCAACGACCGGGAGTTTGCCTTACGCCGTATCAACTCCGCCATCCACCGCCTCGAAGCGATCGGCGAGACCTATCCGCGCTGCGCCTTGCCACTAGCCGGCGATCTGCACAGACTCCGCCAGAAGATGGAAGGCGGCTGATGCCCGCGACCGTCAGGCCGAGGTCAATAAAGAAATGCTGGTGAGGAAGCAACAAGACGTGAAATGACAGGCGTCACATAAGGAAATCAACTTCCCCCCGGCGAAATGGCCTCAGCGATGCGGCATTCGCGGGCATATCCATATCTTCTGTTGACTCCGGCCCTGGCTGTGTTCGGCTTCTGGGTCATCTATCCCATTCTTCATACCTGTCTGCTGAGCGGCTACACCTGGACCGCCCTGCACCCCCACAAAGAGCCTGTCGGCCTGCTCAACTACGCGCGCCTGCTCAGCGACCCGGTGTTCTACATCAGCCTGCGTAACAACGGCTACTTCATTCTCCTGTCGCTGGCGATACAACTGCCGCTGGCGCTAGCCCTGGCAGTGTGGGTTGGCTCGGCGCTACGTCGGCATCAGATCATACGCACGTTTCTATTCTCCCCGTTTGTCCTGCCCATCGTAGCAGTGGGCCTCATCTGGACACTCATCTGCGAGCCAAACTTCGGCGCGCTGAATGGCCTTATCACCGGCCTGTGGGAGGTGTTGGGCCGTCTCGGGTTGCAGGTCGGCGCTGCGCCCAGACCCGGCTGGCTGGGCAACCCGCCGGAGTTGGCCATATTCACCATTATTGGCGTCTCGTGCTGGCGCTTCACCGGATTCCATATGATGATACTGCTGGCCGGATTGCAGGCGATACCCGACGAGTATTACGAGGCGGCGCGGATTGACGGGGCCGGCCGCTGGCAGGCATTTCGGTATATCACCCTCCCGCTGCTGCGGCGGGTGATGCTGGTAGACGCGCTGCTCATCGCCGTCGGCTCGGTGAAGATATTCGACCTCATCTACGTGATGACCGGCGGCGGCCCCAACCACGCCAGTGAGGTGCTGGCCACCTATATGTATCGGCTAGCGTTCACCGATGATAGGATGGGTTATTCAGCGGCAGTCGCCGTGGTGATGCTCTTGCTCACCCTGGCCTTTACCGCTGTCTATCTGAGACTGAGCAGAGAGCAACAAGCTGAAGCGGCATAGGTATCGTATGGAGGGACTGAATGCGCGGAGGGGTCGAATGCGAAGCATCCGACCCGCAAGCATCCCGCCCGTGGCCAATATGAAACACCTGAGGACAGCAATCCGTGATGGCCCGGCGGCCTTGGTGGCGCTTGTCTTTGTGCTGCCGGTGCTGTGGGCGTTTGCCTGCGCGGCCAAGGCTCACAACCAGTTGCTGGTGCATCCGTGGGCGGTGCCATCACCCGTGCAGGCTGACACCTGGCGGCAACTCTGGCAGAATATGCGTGCAGGCTGACACCTGGCGGCAACTCTGGCAGAATATGGGCGCGGCCTGGGAGGGCCACATCGGCCTGTACCTACTCAACTCCACCGTTGTCACGACTATCTCGGTGCTGCTGATCCTGGCCATCGCCGCGCCGGCTGCCTATGCGTTCGCCAGGCTCAAGTTTTCGGGCGCTACATTCCTGCTCGGGCTAATCGTGGCCGGCATCCTGGTGCCTGTGCACGCCTCGCTGATCCCACTGTATCAGCTCTCC
>JALGTI010000074.1 GCA_029821455.1 Candidatus Zipacnadia bacterium
GACGAGTTGTGGGCAGTGCTGCTGCGTGCCCAGGAGATGCCCACCTATGTCGCCGAGGGCTACCTTGACTGCGGTTTGACCGGCCTGGACTGGATCAAGGAGCGGGAGGTGGAGGACCGGGTCGAGATAGTTGCTGACCTCATCTACGCAAAGGCCGGCATGCGCCCATACCGGTGGGTGCTAGCAGTGCACGAGAGTTCCAATATCCAGACTATTCAGGACCTCCAGGGCAAAAGCATTGCCACCGAACTGGTGCGGGCCACCGAAAAGTACCTGGCCGAGCGCGGTGTGACGGCGAACGTGGAGTACTCATGGGGCGCTACCGAGGCCAAGTGTCCCAGTCTGGTTGACGCCATCGTGGAGGGGACCGAGACCGGCTCCACGCTGCGAGCCAATAACCTGCGAATAGTCGAGACGCTGTTTGAGTCTACCACAAAGCTGATTGCCAACCGCGTGGCCTGGGAGGACGAGTGGAAGCGCCAGAAGATTGAGACGATCGCGCTGATGCTCCAGGGGGTGCTGGCTGCCGAGAATATGGTGGGCCTGAAAATGAATGTGGCCGAGGAGAATCTGGAGGCAATTCGGGCGGAGTTGCCGGCTCTCAAGCAGCCGACCATCTCGCCGTTAGCGGGGAACAAGTGGGTCGCACTGGAGGTCATAGTGGCCAAAGATATGGTGCGTCAGCTTATTCCCAGGCTGAAGGCGGCCGGTGCCCAGGGAATCATCGAGTACCCCCTGAACAAGCTCATTATGTAGGGCGTCCAAGTCACTGTCCACATCAGCCCCTAGGTCGTGCCCTGCATCTCTAACAGGAGGGGATGGTCATGAGTCGCGGATTGATGATTGCAGCCCCCATGCTTGCGTTGCTCCTCACGGCCTGTCTTGCAGCCGATCTGCCGGCGGATAGAGAGCCCGGGGGCAGTGATGGAGCCCTCGGCTATTGGGAGGCGCTGCCCCTGCCACCGGGCGAGGAACAATATGTGATTGACGCCGGAATGGAGCCAGGCGGGCCGCTGTGGGTCGCAGCGAAGACCGGTCTCTACTACTGGACTGGCAAGGAGTTCAAGGCGCCCAAGAGCGGAGAGATGTGGACTGGCGGGACCGGCAAGCTCGCCGGTGGCCTGGGCCAAGACCTTTATCTGGTCCGATCTGGTGAGACCCAGGCCCAAAGTCAGGTGTACAGACTGTCAGACGGTGACGCGCAGTACATCACCGATGCCTACCATGGCTTTGACACGTTCACCGCCAACCTCTATGTGTCGAAATCGGCAAAGCTTTACAACTGGGGTCGGCGCTTTCTCGCCGTCTATTCCGGTGGCGAATGGAAGAGAGTCGAGGCCAAGCTAGCGTCATACAATGTAATCATCTGTGACACCGGCCCAAACGTGCACTTCTACGCCAGGAAATGGCTGTACACTGTTGACCGCGATGGCAACATCACGGAGCGCGAATTCTCTGCTCTGGAGCACGAGCTGTTTGCCATCTTCGTCGCGAAGGCGCGCGACGAGCATCCGGGATGGGGCATATCGCCCGCCTTCATCGAGAAGTATAAGGCCTTCGATGAGGCCTTTCTGTGCGGCGCGCTGCTCTCCAAGGACAAGATCCTTATAGGCGGTCACCCACTGCCCGGCGTCCGCCTCTACGACCTGGCGACTCTGCAACCCCTCTCTGCCGACGCCGAAGCCATCAATGCAGTGATCGGTGAGGGAGAGGTTCGCAGAGTGGGCCTGGGCAGTGACGGATCAGTGTGCGTCCAGACAGTTCAGGCCGGTGGCAGCAGCACGATTCATCTGATCTCGCCTGACGGTAACGCGCTCAAGCTAGAAGGCAGCCAGGGGCTACGGCTGGCCCACGGTGGGCCCGGAGGCTCCTATGTCCCATGTTTGACCACCGATGACGGTTCGCTTTGGCTAGGCCTGGACAAGGGGGGCGTTGCACGCTGG
Source organism: Candidatus Zipacnadia bacterium (assembly GCA_029821455.1). GTDB lineage: Bacteria > Armatimonadota > Zipacnadia > Zipacnadales > Zipacnadaceae > JALGVG01. The sequence goes on from JALGTI010000074.1 coordinate 1,944, forward strand.
AAGGACGGTCATATGCGCATCTTCGGGTGGGCTGACGGTATCGGGATGGCGCCGGTCCTCCGCTTGCTCCAGCATCCAAACGGCGACATCTATGCGGCATCGCGAACCGGACTGTACGTCTTCCGGCCCGATGCGCCGCAGCGCCCACTGCCGCGCCACTTCGCCCTGTGGCAAGAGCACCTGTTGGCTTCTTATCATCCGATCCGCGATTCCGACGGGAACGTGTGGATGTTCCTGAAGGACCGGCCCGGCGAGATCTCCCGCTGGGATGGCCAGCAATGGCATCACAGGAACGTGCAGTTTGACACGTCGCAGGTCCCGCGGGGCTTCGCCGACGACCGGGGGCATGTGCTCGTCGAGGCCGTCCTCAAGTCATCCGCAGGCGAGGACTGGGAGCTACACCACTGGTATGACGTCAGCCCCTACAGCGTGGTCGAGTACGAGGGCACAGACGCCCTCGGCGACGTACTCGCGGCAGCCGTGCACGATGGCGCCACGCGGTTTCTCGGCGCCTCGGACTTCAACGGCCTGTGCGTAGCGCCCGGAGAACGGATCTGGCGTCTGACCTCTCACGACATGCTGAGCTACTTCCAGGGCGGCCGCTGGGACAGCTTCGGCGTGCCTTTGGGCGCGAGCGACCGCGTCTATGAAAGCGCCCAGCATGGCGTCCTCATCCGCACCCGGTATCCATGGGTCGTCTGGTATACATACGACAAAGGCCAATTCGTGCAACTTCCATATTCGGGCGAACCCGACCCCGGCAGCCGCTGGTTGCTCGGGGCCAGGGGCTTGCAGCCCTTCGAGTCGGAGCTCTTGGAGGCACACCCCGAGCTATACGCCCCCGTCCAGATCGGGGAACGCAATAGACCCTATCTCTTGACGGCCGGTCTAAGCCGGGGCGAGGACAGCCATTCAGATACGACCTACGCCATCGGCGACCAACTACCACAGTTTGAAGCGTTCACTCCCGGCTACTACGGTGGCTTCTGGGCTCGAGGCGGGGGAGACAGAATCTTCGGCGGCAGGTACTTCCGGTGTGACTTCGCAGACACTCCCCTCGCCGGTGTGCACGAGATTGAGTTGATCATCGAAGACCGTGAGCGCAACCTGTGGGTAGACGCAGGGACGTACGGTGGCGCGCGTCATGTCTTCCTCAAGCGCCTTCATGATTTCAGGCTCAAGGTCCACGACTTTCCCGCTGAAGTCAAGCGCGCGGTGTGCATAACGGCCGATCCGCTTCTCCCCGGCTTGGACGCGGACAAAATGCGGCTGTTCTGGCGGTTCGAGGGAGGCTCGTGGCAAGGCGGAGACCAGGGCAATTCGGTAAAGATTGCCTTCTCCAAGCCGGGCAGCCATAGCATCGAACTGTTGGGTATGGATCGGCAGGGCGGCACCTCTGAGCGTGTGACACTGGCGGTCAAGGCCACCGTGCCTCTGCCCGAGACCAGGCTTGTCGAGGATAGACGGTTTACCATCAAAGATGTGGTATGGGCAGCGCCAGTCGAATTGGTTCCCACCGAGCGGGATGCTTGTCCCCAACTCAGCTATCGAATTGATAGCGGGCAATGGCAGGCCGCGTCCGAAGACCATATCATTCCCGTGGCAGGCCTAGAGCCTGGCAAGCATGTGATAGAACTCGCTGCGGTCGAGGAGGAATTCTACCGTGACCTATCACCGTTGCGCCTGAGGGTTAGGTACGCGCCTGATTTCAATTTCATTGTTCAGTGCCGCCTGGACATGCTTGCCTGTGATGACCGTGCGCTGAGAGACAAGGCGTTCGCGGAAATAAGAATGGCCGGGCCAGAGGTGATACCCATCCTCGAGGAGAAGCTACGCGAGGCCCGTGAGGCAATGAAGCTCGTGAGACCACTGGAAGGGTTATTGCGACAAATACAGCGCGAGCAAGTCCAGTAGGATCGCTGCGTGTGGTCTACGCATTGTGGGTGCTTGACACACCGGGCGGCCGGAGCTAAAATGCTAATAAGCTGTATAAGCTTTTGGGCGAAAGTGGCACAAAGTTGACTGACCGGGTAGTTGGACAGGCTGGGAGGTGAGCCGTGTTATGAGAGTGTGTATCCATTGTGGGCAGCAGAACACAACGGGGAGTCTGTTCTGTCTGGCGTGTGGCGCTCCACTTGGCGAGGGTACGGGTCCCGAACCGGTTCACGCGGTGGACCCTGAACAGCCCGGACACGATACCGACACCTTCCCTGCCGTTCAGCCAATTGATGTCACGGCAGACCTCAACCGCGCTACCGAGCTGCTGGCGGCCGGACGCGCTCAGGAGGCCGCCGATGCGTGCCGCCGGATCCTACAGGTACAGCCGGACTCTCTGGAGGCCTATGCCCTGCTTGGCATGGCCGAGGAGGAGCTAGGCAACTGGCATCTAGCGATCGAGGCGTATGAAGGCGTCTTACAGCTTGAGCCCGGACGCATTGTGGAGCGGGAGAAGATCGCCCAGCTTCAGGCTCAACTGCGCACTCGCACAGGGGAAGAAGAGAGGGAGGCTGGTCAGCAGCAGCGTGCCGAGAAGCTCCAGCGGATTGCGCCCATCGTGTTAGCTGTCGCTGCAGGGCTGCTGATACTGCTTGTGGCGTTGCTGCTGATCGTCCGCTCTCACAATACCCGCCTGGCCCGTGAAGTCAATGAGACTTACCAGCTACAACTAGCCGAGGGCCAGAACGCTGTCAGACAGCGCAATTACGAAGCGGCAGTGCAGTGGTTCCAACAGGCTGCGGTCACCAAGCCGGATGACGCCACGGCCCAGGAGTGGCTGACGTGGGCTGAGCAGCAGAAGCAGTGGCAGACCCGGTATGCCCAGTGGCTCTATCAGACGGCGGGGGGTAAGCTCCTCGGAGGCCAGGGCGTTCTGCCGCCGACCCCGATTCTTCCTGAGCCCCCGGCTCCTCCCACTTCGGCGGGATGGGTGGGTCCCCCGGTTACACCCCCACCCAGTATTGCCCAGTGGCCGGCCCCGGTCCGAGATACCACTCGTGACATCACACCTGGCCAGGGGCCCATCGTTCCACCAACCTCCGTAACGCCGGGGTCTGGAACGCCTGCCGAGGTGCAGCCCGTGCCGCCTGCTGAGGCCGCGCCGCCGCGTGTTACAGAGGAGCCGGAGGGTGAGATCACAATCGAGCGCAGTGAACAGCCATCCAGACCTGGCGGCCCCACCGGTACAAAGCTGCGCGAGCAGGCGGACAGCCTGAGGCATAGCGGCGATACCAAGGCTGCCCTGGCAACGTACGAGCGCGCTATTCTAGCGCTTCAGCAGGAGATACAGGACAATCCAACGGCGGCCGGGGTGAAGAGAAGCGCGATACAGTCGTGCCGCAGGGCCATTGAGATAATCCAGGCCGCCCAGGAGCAATAGCGTTGCAAAGACTGCGTCTAGCGGTTTGTCTGATAACGCTGTTGGCGCTATGGCAGGGTGCGTCGGCAGCCGATGAGTCTGTCAGTATCGGCATTGTGCTCTGCCCCTCGCAAAGCCTGGGCAATGAGACCCAGAGTCTCTTTGCCGATGAGCTATGCAGACAGCTCGCGTTGCCTGAGCGCGCGGAGGTGATGCTGCTCAGCCCCAGCACAGGCATTGTCAGAGCGGCCGGCGTTGACATTACACCGGTGATAGCGGACCCGCCCGAAGCCGGCGACAACCAGGCTTTGAGCGCCCTGCCACAGGCCTTGGAGCTCGATGACGTGCTTGTGCTGCAGTTGTCGGGCCAAGATGAGACACCGGGGCTACGCGCCCACGGGCTATGGGTCAGGGCCGGCGTCAGCGGCATCAAGGCGCTCGACCTCAAGCGTACTGCTGATGATGTGAAGCAGATTGCATCGGCTACAGCGGAGATGGTCCTTGCCGGATTCGAGAAAGCCGCCGACTTAGTAGGCCCGCTCCCAGAACAGCCCACAGAGGAACCGGCTGCGCAAGAGCCACCCCCGGAGCCGCCCGAGCAGCCCATTCCCCCTGTCCAGCCGCCTGAGGAAACAGTCGCCCCACCCACAGAAGAGACGCCACCCGAACTGCCGAGTGAAGAGCCCACAGAGCCGCCTGCCGTGGAGACAGCGCCTGAAGTCCCCGAGAAATCTCTGCTCCAGCAGGCGACAATGACGATGGCTGAGGGTGACCTTGTGAAGGCCCTGGACCTGATTGACCAGGCCCTGGCCGAGGGAGCCGATCTGACTCAGGCGGCCCTGTTGCGCTCTCATATCTACAAGCTGTTGGGCAATGCAGAGAAGGCCCGGGAGGAACTGGCCTCGGTGGTGGCGCTGGACCCCGGCCAGGTGGAGGCCACCTTGGGGCTGGCCGAGATGGAGGCGGCTCGGGGGCTATGGCAGCGTGCTATCGAATTGTGCCACCAGGCGATAGAGAACGACCCCAGCTTTGTGGAGGGCTACCTACGGTTATACGAGTTGTATCGGGATCACAATCAGCCGCGCAGGGCACTCCAGATTATGGAGCAAGGCGCGGAGGCTAATCCGGATAGTCCCCGACTATTCATCCGGCTCGGCGTCATCTACCAGGAGCGCGAGTTATTGGCCCCTGCCGAAGCAGCTTTCAAGCAGGCTGGGGCAATGGGGGATGAAGGGCAGCAGGTTGAGGCCTTGAGCCGGCTTGGCGATCTGTACGCTCAAACAGGCGAGTTCGTGGCGGCGTTTGATGCCTATGTGAGGGCGGCCCAGGTCGCCGGCGTCGGCGGCCAGGTTGAGCCGGAAGGCTATGGGAAGATCTTCGCCGCCGCTGATGAGGCGGTGACTGCCGTCTTAGAGACAGTCTGGAAGCCGCTGACGGCCTTTGTCGAGGGGGGGCCAGTGGTGCGTGAGGAGGCATACGCTATCGTCGCCCAGGCACTGGCACAGCTTGACGAGATCCGCAGCTTCGGCCAGCGAGTGACGCCACCAGCCGGTCGGGCGGCGGCCCACGCGCAACGGCAGTTGTACTACCAGGTCGCTTATGAGGCCATCTATAGCGCGCTGCTTTATCTGGATACGGGCGATGCGGAACTGCTGGCAAATGCCCGCGCGCGGACGGCTCAGGCGGCCAAGGAGCAAGAACGCATCAGCAGCGACTGAGGGCACAAGCTATGACACCGATGAGCCCACTGGTACCGGTTGGAAAGGTTGTCATCATTGCCGGGGCGGGCCTGATTTTAGTAGGGATACTGATAGCGATATTGGGCCGCACGGGTGGCAGACTGCTGCCGGGGGACATTGTGATCCAGCGCCCCGGCTTCACCCTTTACTTCCCAATAGTCACCGTAATCGCCATCAGTGCGTTGCTGACGGTCATTGGGCTGCTAATCGGTCTGCTCCGACGCTAAGCGAGCCGACCAGTAGGCAGAGAGTGATAGCCTATGCTAATGCACGAGTGGTTGAAGTATCGAGACAAACAGATAAAGCAAGCGGGCGTCGAAGCCGAAGTAGATGATGAGGAGAAGCTGGTGGAAGCGGGCGAGGAAGCCCTGGCGCACACAGAGCGGCGTCGGAGCTTCACCGAGGTCCGCGAGATAGCGGCAGCCCTTGAACAGGGCGGCCCCGAGTCCGCCAGGCAGCGCCTGCAAGCTCTGGTCGGCCGCCAGCAGCGTCTACCGATGGAGGTGGAGGAGGCCGCTGGACGCAGGGGGGGCCGTGGCCCGCGGCTTACTGAGACGCGTGGGGAACTCATCGAGCGGCTGCTAGACCCCACGCTGACCCTTCAGGAGGTGGCAATGCTGCTGGGGGTTTGTCCGACCACAGTCAGGCGCTACACTAACCGCGGTGTCCTACGCTGCTTTCGCACACCGGGCAACCAGCGCCGCTTCCGACTCTCCGACGTCCTGGATTTTATGGAACAGCGCCAGGCCGCAGAAATCTAAGGCCCCTCTCCTCAGAGGTACTGATGCCCAACACAGTGCTTGTGATTGCCTCACCGTTCGTTGCCAATCGCGTGTTCCGGGGCAGCCGGGGCGCTGGGCTGGAGTTCGTCTTCGCCCCGGACGTGATGGAGGGCCTGCTGGCGAATACCGAATACGACCCGGATCTGGTCGTGATTGAGGTTGCGGCAGATGATTTCCCACTGGCGGACGTCTGTGGCCGCATCCGCGAGCACGCGGACATACCAATTCTGGTGCTGGCCCTCAGTGCTGAGCCCGCAGTGGCAGTGCAGGCGCTGGAGGCCGGCGCTGATGACTGTTTGCCGGCTTCGGTCTCAGAGCGAGAGTTGATAGCGCGAATACGGGCCTGGCTGCGAAGATTCATCACATACGCCTCAGTGGACGACCCCCGGCAACTAACGGTCGGGGCGCTGTCTATTGATATCGCCCGCCATGAAGTCACAATGGCTGGCGAGAGGGTGGAGCTGACGCCCAAGGAGTTTGATCTGCTGGTGGCTCTAGCTCGTCGGCCCGGTGCAGTCGTGCGCCGCTCCGAACTCATTGACGAGGTCTGGGGCGACACAGCTAAGCGGCGCAGCCGGACTCTGGACGTGCACATCGGGAGGCTGCGCAGCAAACTCGAGCAGGACCCTCAACACCCACGTTTGATTGTCACCGTGGCCGGAGTCGGCTATCGGATGGAGGCCCCGGAGGAGATAGCGGCCTGACAGATGCGCATCCAGGCAGTCACGCCCCATCATCTGCGCGTGCCCAGCGATGCAGGCGACGAGGACCTGTTCCTGGTTGAATTGCGCTGTGAGAAGGCAAGCGGATGGGGGGAGGCGCGTGTGCCATCCCCCCAGAGGCTGGTGGACGCCGTAGCGATTATTGAGCCCCTGCTGCTGGGGACTGAAGCCCTAGATCGTGGCGTCCTGTGGGAGCGCAGTCACCAACGCCTTCATACATCCGACTTCGACGCTTCTTCCCTGCTTGGCGTGTTGAGTGCAGTGGACATGGGTCTGTGGGACCTGGTGGGCCAGACGCTGGGAGTCCCGTGCTGGCAGTTGGCCGGTGGCGCGCACTTTGCGGCCCTGGACGCCTGCGCGGTGGCACCGGCGGGACTGGATGCCGAGCAGCTAGTCTCCTGGGCCAAGGCGGCCAGCAGGCAATACTTTTCCGCGCTGCGCTTTGACATCAGTGCGGACGCTGTCGCCGGGGTCGAGGCTATCCATCGCGCACGGCAGGCGGTGGGCAGCCAGACGCGGTTCATTGCTAACGCCGGCTCGGCACTGAAAGACGTAGATGAGGCGCTGCAGATAGGCACTGGTCTGGCCCAGGCTGATGCCTTTTGGTGTGAGGACCTGCTGAGGCCGGGCGACTATGCGGATTGGGCGCGACTCTGCCGCGAGGTGATGGCACCGGTGGCTGGTGGCAAGCCATTGTGGGATGCCCCGCAAGTGTGGAACTGCCTTCAGGCCGGCGGCGTTGAGATACTTACTCCTGACCTGCGCTTGTGCGGTGGGCTGACGGGTGTGGCCAGGCTCGCGGCGCTGGCGCGAATGTATGACGTGCGTGTCGCTATCTGGCCGGGTCTGACGCCGCTCAGTGTGGTGGCGGCGGCTCACGCAACTCTGGCCCTGCCGAACGCACTTCCCTTGTTGCCAGCGCCGCACCAGTGCTACCAGGGTCTGCTTGAAGACGGGCCAATTGTGATTGATGGTATAGTAGAACTGCCGGAGGGGCCGGGGCTGGGGACCACTGTAAACCGAAATTTCGTCGAACAGTTTCAGCACGAGCTGCCGGAGGCAGATGTCTGATGGACAGTATGCCTGATCAGGTCAGGCAGGCAAACGGTACGCTGGATGCCGTTATTGACCGGGTCTGCGGAGCCTGTGAGAATAGTTGCTGCCATCAGGGCACGATGATGGGCAGCCAGGACCTGCGCCGCCTGTATAAGGGCTTGCGGCTTGAGCCGGGGCGTGAGCAGATATTGCGCAGTGGCCTGCGCAAGCGCGGGCAGGAGCTAGCGGCTGATCTGGAAGTGGTACGCAAGGTGTTGAATCTGATCCGCACCTCCCTCCCTGACTGTGGCCGTGGAGACATCCAAGGCTTGGAAGAACGCATCACGGACTGGCAAGACTTCTGCGACAATCTCATGGGAGAGATTGACCTCAGCTACGAGGGGCTCAGTCGGCTGCTATTCTTTTCGGCGATACGCTCTAACTGTTTGAGGACCCTGCGGCAGTTCGAGGGGGCACAGTCGGCTCTGGTCAACTTCTCGCGGGGTGTGGCCTCGTTCCGGCTCTCGGGGCGACGCATCGCTGCGCCTCGGTGCCTGTTCCACTACGGCGGCTGCCTGGCTGGCCGCTGGAAGCCGGTCAAGTGTGCCAACTTCTTCTGTACCGGTACGCCCAATGTTCTCAAGGAAATTGCTAATGAGATGAGCTTTGACGACTTTGTGCTGGGCAACTGCACAGTGCTATCCGCAGACGAGGTTACCGAGGCGGTGCAACTGGAGCTGGACCTGGGCCGCAAGTACGTGGAGCCCAAGATTGTGGTGGGGCTGTCACCGGCTGCGATGGAGCAGCTTACCGGGCGCATCGAGCACGTGTTTGAGCGGGTGATGTGGGATAAAGAGGCCGGTCCGTTTATGTGGTCAACCCACGAGGCGCGCGATGTGCTAGGGGCACTCCCCGAGACCGAGGCCCTCGTGGCTGTGTACCACACCGCCGGCGGAGCAGCGCTGTACGAGTTAGCCGTGGCCCTGGACGGCCTGCGCGCGGCAGGGACACCCCCGGCCTTCTACCTCTTCATAGACCACATAGCCGCGCCCAGCCCCCTGGCTCACCCGCTGTGGGCCGATGAGATGATGAGCCAGCCCCTCGGCGGCCTCGACCTGTATGTCATCGAATAGGCAATAGCTTGCCGACACCATCTATTCGCGTAACTCACTCCGGTATAGATACCATCTGCGCGGGCAGAGGCCGGTGCGGCGGCATAGCTCGGAGCCGGGCTTGCAGTGCTTCTCAGGCCGATAGCCGCGACGAGCCAGGTCCTCTCGATAGGCGCAAAGTATGGCTCCGTTCTGACTCAGAAGTGGGTCCGTATCCTGCATATACTCCCGTATCTTCGCTGCGCCGGCCTGCACCCAGCGCCGGACCTGGGTCGGAGTCACCTTCATCCGGCGGGCTGCTTCTGACAGGCTCATTCCGGCTGCTATCAGGCTCAGGGCCTTGCGCTGGCGCTTGCGCATCGGCACACGCGTCAGCAGCCGGAGGATCACCTCACATATTGCGGCGTGTAGCTGTGGCTGAAAACACTGCAGCTCGTACTCCATATTGGCGTC
>JALGTI010000075.1 GCA_029821455.1 Candidatus Zipacnadia bacterium
CAACGTGCACCAGGTCACATTTATTCCCGGTGATGGGACCGGCCCTGAGGTCGCCGGGGCGATGCGCAGATGTGTGGACGCGACCGGCGTGGAGATTGAATGGGAAGAGCAGCAGGCTGGGCTGGATGTGCTTGAGGAAAAGGGCACGCCGCTGCCCGATGAAGTGCTGGATTCCATTCGCCGCAATAAGGTGGCCATTAAGGGGCCGATTACAACGCCAGTGGGCAAGGGCTTCCGCAGTGTGAATGTGGCGCTGCGCAAGCAGCTTGACCTCTATGTCTGCCTGCGGCCCTGTAAGTACTATGAGGGCGTCAAGTCGCGCTATCCCGAGGCCGACGTGGTCATCGTCCGCGAGAATACTGAAGACCTCTATGCAGGCATCGAGTTTGAGCGCGGCACCGACGAGTGTGAGCAGGCCCGCAAGGCAATCGAAGAACTCAGTGGCGCGACTATCCGGCCGGACTCTGGTATCAGCATCAAGCCAATCTCGGAGTTCGCCAGCGAGCGCATCGTGCGCTTCGCCTTTGAGTATGCCATCGCCAATGGGCGGCACAAAGTGACCGCTGTTCACAAGGCCAACATAATGAAATTCAGTGACGGGCTGTTCCTCGAGGTTGCGCGCAAGGTAGCTGAGGAGTATGCGTCCTCGGGTATCGAGTTTGAGGACCGCATTGTTGACAATATGTGTATGCAACTGGTGCAGAAGCCGGAGCTGTATGATGTGCTGGTACTGCCCAATTTGTACGGCGATATCCTTAGTGATCTGTGCTGTGGACTGGTAGGTGGGCTTGGAGTGGCACCGGGGGCAAATATTGGTGATGAGATCGCGGTCTTCGAAGCCACCCACGGCAGCGCACCCAAGTACAAGGGCCTGAACAGGGTCAACCCCACTGCGACCATCCTTTCGGGGGTGATGATGCTGCGGTATCTGGGCGAGGATGAGGCTGCAAACAGGCTCGAGGCCGCCGTGGCAAGGGTCATCAAAGAGAGTAAGTCTGTGACATACGACATCAAGCCCGACCGTGACGACCCGACTGCCGTGGGCACCAGCGAGATGGCTGATGCCATTATTGCAGCGATGGAGTAGTCCCGTCGAGTGCACAGGAACCTGTGCGATAGGGTGCAGGTCTAAGACTATGCCACAACCCCATTGGGGAAGGGAGCACTGAATGACCAAAGTGCGCATCACCGGCCTGGCACTTGTGTCCTGCCTGGCAGTTGCCATAGGTGGGTGTGGCGGGGGCGGAGGCTTGGCCGCATTCGACTACATCAGCATCAGCCCCGCTGACTTCACCGCGCGGCCGGATGATGAGATACAGTTCCGTGCCTACGGGCAATATAACGACGGCGCGGCCGGGCGGGAGATAACCCCTAACGTCACTTGGGCCTCCACTGACGACTCGGTGGGCACCATCAGCCCCCAGGGAGACTTTGTAGCCGAAGGCGAAGGGACCTGCGAAATCAGCGCTACATATGACAACCTGGAGCCGGCGAGCACGCAGGTGACAGTCGAGAGCGCGCCATTCCTCCCAACGGCGAGCTGGTATCCGTTTGGGTTCGGCTATCAGTGGACCTACACTGGCACGCAGGTGCAGCCGGGGCAGGTTGGGCCCGCCCAGGAGACCACGCTGACAATCAGCATTAACCAGCAGGAGGTCAGGGATGGGGTGGTCTGGTGGGAGCTGATGGTGAAGGGTTCAGAGGCCGGCGTGCCACCCAGCTATATGTACCTGCGCCATACCGAGGACGGGCTGTTCCAATGGCAATGGGAGGCCGAGCCAATCCCCCGCCTCATAGAACCGCTGATGCAGGGGCATAGCTGGCTCGACCCCAATTCTGCCGAGCACCGCTTCACGATTGAGAGAACTGATGAAACCGTCGTGGTGCCGGCCGGCGCTTATGACAACTGCATCCGGCTCCGCGAGTACGAGGGCCGGGGCGATCCACCTTTTGATGTGCTAGTCTGGTTTGCTGAGGGTGTCGGCATCGTCAAGGATCAGGTCTGGGTTGACGGCGAAATGGTCGAAGAGCAGGAACTCACGGAGGTCCAGTTTGGAGTGCCGTAGGGGCGTGATTCATCACGCCCAGAGATGTTATAGGCCCGAGGGGCGCGATGAATCGCGCCCCTACAAGTCTACCAAAGCATGTAGTCTATCGTTCAGATATACTCAATCGTTGCCGGGGGCTTGGGGGTGAGGTCGTAGAGCACCCGGTTGACGCCCTCGATCTCGGTGCAGATGCGTTCCTGGATTCGTCGGAGCACCGCCCAGGGCACCTCGACCGGCGCGGCGGTCATCGCATCCTCCGACTCAACAGCCCGCACCACCATTATCTCCCCCAGCAGACGCCCACCCTCCTTCAGCCCCGTGGCGCGGTCACTGAGGAGCACCGCCATACACTGGAACGGCCTGAAAGGGGCAAGCTCCTCCTCAACGATGACATGCGCGGCGCGGACCTTAGCGATGCGTTCGGGCGTACACTCGCCTATGCAGCGTGTCGCCAGACCCGGCCCGGGGAACGGCATACGCTGATGGATCTCCTCGGGCAGGCCCAATTCAGCAGCGACCAAACGCACGTCAGGCTTGAACAGGTCCTTCAGCGGCTCCAGAATCTGTAGGCCATACTCGGCCGGGTCAATGCCGATCTGCTCCAGGATGTTGTGCTGGGTCTTGATGCCCTTCTGGGTCTCAATGATGTCGGCGGCGATGGTTCCCTGCAGCATGAAGCTGCAGCCGCTATTGCACACAGCCTCGCCGAGGGTCTTGTAGAAGGTATCACGGAATGCTTTGCGCTTTTCCTCAGGATCTACCTGCCCCCTGAGTGCGGCGAAGAAGTCAGCCGACTTGTCTATTATCTCAACCTCAATGCCCAGACCAGCGAAGATAGCCTTGATTTGCTCCCCTTCGCCCTCGCGCATCAGGCCATCATCTATGAACAGGGCATGAAGCTGGTTGTCTATCGCCTTGTGGGCGAGGACGGCGACGGCTGAGCTGTCCACTCCGCCGGAAAGAGCCACCAGCGCGGTCTTGTCGCCGATAGCCTGTTCCAACTCTGTGATCTTCTCTCTGACGAATACCTTCGGATCCATCAGGTTCACCTCGCAGTTGGTAGATGCGGGCGATCACTCGGTTTTGCATGCTTCAAAGACTCGCGAATGCGTAATCATCGCCAAGCGCCTCGCTTTTCAACCCACCCCCATTCCCCCTCCCTTTACGGAGCGGGTTAGGGGGTAGGTTAGTCATCGCGGGTGGGACGCCTACGTTACGCTTGTCCACCGAACAGCCGCAGGGCATTGCCTGACAGGACCAGCTCCCGCGTCTGCTCATCCATTTCCAGCGCCTCGACCTTGTGCAGGCGGTAGCGTATAAGCCCTGTACCGCCAGCTCCCCAGCCGAAGTCGCTCCCGTACATAATCCGCTCGGCCGGCACGCTGTCCACGATGCTCTGCATCGCCAGCATCGTCGGCCCGCACATAGTGAGGTAGATATTGGGCCACTCGCAGGCGATATCACGGGCCTGCCGCCACTGGTCATTCAGGCCCGCGTGGCCTAAGACCACCGTCACTTCCGGAAACCGTCGCGTCACGTCCGCGCACTGCAGCGTGGAGGAATACGGCGGGCTACCGTCGTGGAAGGTGATGGGGATGCCCAGTTCCGCGCAGACCTCGTACACGGGATCATTATACTCATCCGAGCACGAGCAGCCCTGCAGCCACGGATGCAACTTGAGTGCCTTGATGCCCAGCATCTCATAGCAACGCCGCACTTCGTCAGCGGCCGTCTCTTCCCGTGGATTCACCACACACATCGGCCAGAAGCGCCCCTCAAAGCCCTGGGAAATAGCGGCCAGGAAGTCATTATGTTCGCGGTGGGTATAACAGTCCGAGTACAGCGGAGCGGACAAGGAACCCGCCGATCCATCCACTCCCTCAGCTGTCATCACGTCCAGGAATTGCTCCATCAGACTGCGGCCCTCATCAACTCCCGCCGAGATGGGGATGGGAGGATGCACGTGACAGTCAATAACCATCTAGACCACCCCTTCGCCTAGCAAGCGGAGAATAGTCTGACTCAACACGATCTGACGCTGCTGCTCATCCGGTATCGCATCGCCCATCTTTTCAAGCTCGATGGGGTATGTATTCTGTGGGTAGTCGGTTCCAAAGCACAGCCGATCAGGGCCCATTGTGGTGCAGTACTTGCCAATCGAGGACGGGTTGTTGACGCTTGTGTCCAGATAGATGTTCTTCACGTCGGTGATGCCGGGAATCATATCGTTCCAGAAGTCGGTGCTGCCGGAGTGGCCCATTATGAAGTTGACCGCCGGGAAGCGCCTCGCCAGCATCGCAAGCTGTAGCGGCTCGGCACAGACCATCGTAGCGGTGTGGACAAAGACCGGCAGGTTGTGCTCACCAGCCACCTCAATGAGCGGGTAGACTACGTCGTCGCTGAGGGTGAAGCCCTGCACCTTCGAATTCAGTTTCAGGCCCCGGGCACCGGCGGCAATCGCCCGCTGCAGTTCCGCTACAGCCTTGGCTCCGTACCACGGATTGGCAGTGGCAAACGGGATGAAGCGGCCAGGATGCTTGGCTGCCTGGGTCAGGACATAGTCGTTGCCCTCGGCATTCTCCACTGCCAGACAGCGGTCAACGGGACAGACCACCGCCTGCTCGATTTCGGAGGCGTCCATCGCGGCGAGCAGCTCATCGGGACTACACGAATGATACACGCCTTCGCCAATGTGAGTGTGGCAGTCAACAATCATGAGATTTCCACCACCTCTCCAGTCTGGGCGCTATCGTAGATGGCCTCGCCCAGTCTTAGGGCTCGTGCGCAGTCTTCCAGCTCCGGCCCGCCCTCGGCCTGGCCGATACACTTCAGGGCGAAATGGCGCACCTCGCCACGGTAGCCAAGCAGCTCATTCTCATCGTGCATGCCTGGCCCTGTAGGCCGCCACTGGCGGGAGAGTTTTCCCGAGTTTTCTGGCACCTCGGTCCAATCTTTGCCCGCTTGGACCTCAACGTACAACATATCATCAACCTGCACCATACAGCCGCGCCCCGTCAGTTCAACTCGCTCATCAAAGTCGCGCCAAGGCTGGATGGCATCTATGGTGTTCATATTCATCTGGCCGATGATGTTGTTTTCAAACTCGATGTTGACCAGATAGCCGAACAGTTCGTGGTCCACTTGCCGGAAAAGCGCGTGCACGCGGCGGGCCGGGCCGCCAAAGAACTGGACCAGGTCGCACTGGTGCACCTGCTGCCCCACCAGGAACGCGCGCTTCGCCTCCAGCCCCCACAGGTCCGGGTACGGCCCCTGCGTGAACTTGGTGACGACCATATTCAGCCCACCGAACTCGTCGCGCTGGATGAACTGCTTGGCGATGTTATAGGCTGTGGCGAAGCGCTTCATAAAGCCGACCTGGCCCCAGGTATTGTGCTGGTGGGCGATATCGGCCAGCTCCTGGGCCTCGGCTGCGGTGTTGGCGCTGGGCTTCTCCACATAGACCGGGATACCCCGGCGCAGCACGTGCGGGGCCAGCTCATAGTGCTGCGGCGCCGGGCCGACGACAAAGACGCCGTCGGGCTGCTCCTTGTCCAGCATCTCCTCCATATCGGTGTAGACAGCCTTGGCGCCCCAGCGGCGCTGTGCTTCCTCGGCCCGCTCGCGGACAATGTCACAGGCCGCCACGAAGTCAATCTCCGGAATCCAGGGGATGTTAGGCATCATCTTATTGCTGGCAAATCCCCCACAACCGATGAACGCAATTCGGGCTTTGGATTGGTCGGACATTTCATCACTCCCTTTCAAAGCTGATGCTTAGAGTTCCAGCCAGGTGCCTATGCCCTTGGCTTTTGCCTGTCTGTAGATGATAGGGGCCACGGCCATATCGTCAATGGCCAGTCCCAGGTTCATCGCCATGTTGCGCTCGTCAGGACTCTGCCGGCCTGGCTTGAGGTCGGCTACAATCTCGCCCAGATCACCATAGAGCGGAGGAGTATGCTGGAAGTAGCCAGTCTCCTGATAGTAGCTGAACTGCGCGATATCATCGCTGGTGAACTTATCCATCTCAGCCATCGCCGCCGGCAGCCAGTAAGAGTCGAAGTCCACCGCTGAGGCAAATCCGCCTGGCTTGAGCCAGCCGGCCTCGATGGTAGGGTTCGGGTGCTTGAGAATGGGCCCGGATGTGACCACAATATCCATATCGCGCACCGCTTGCTCAGCACTGTCAACTACCTGCAACTCAAGTCCCAATTCTGCCGCCATTTCGTCCGCATACACTGCAGCCCGCTCACAGTCTATGTCATAGCACTTGACGGCTTTGAGACAGGGGCAGACAACGGTCATCGCCTCCAGATTAGTCCGGCCTTGCACGCCGCAGGCGATGATGCCGATGGTCTCAGAATCAGGGCTGGCCAGATACTTGGCGGAGACTGCGCTGGCCGCGCCGGTTCGGACCCCGGTAATCCATGTGCAGTCCATCACCGACACAGGGAAACCCGTTTCAGGATCGTTGAGAATCAGCAGACCTGAGATATACGGGAGGCCTTTGGCCAGATTCTGTGGGAAGCCGCTGACCCACTTGATACCGGCTGCCTTCAATGACGGTATCCAGGCCGGCATCGCGTGAATGAATGCATCCTCAGCCGGATGGATGCCGGGCTTAGGCGGCATCTCCACACGCCCTGCGCCCTTCTCTCTAAATGCCTCTTCGACCGCCTTCACCACCTCGGTCATTGTCATACCGACAGATACAACATCAGCCCGGCTGAGGTACAGCAGTTCCATCGCTATCACCCCACTGGCACTCAGTTTCCCCACTAGCCGGCAACTATCCTGCCGTTGGCAGTTGTCAGTTGCAAGCTTTTTTGAATCGGTGCATAATGGACTTATGCTGGACCCGCAGGCGTATGATGCGTGGTACGAAACGAGCGTTGGCGTTGCCACCCTCGAACACGAGCTGGCGCTGCTACGCCGCATCTGCCCGCTGCAGGCAGGCGACCGTGTGTTAGAGGTGGGATGTGGCACAGGGCGATTCATCGGCAGTATTGCCCCGCAGGTGAGGTCAGCCGTGGGCATTGACCCGTCTGAGCAGATGATTGAGTTTGCCCAGAACAACGTTGAGGGTGTGAGCTTCGAGGTCGCCTCGTCTCCGGGGCTGCCGTTTGCTAACGGAGAATTTGACGTGGTCTTCGAGTGTACGGTGCTCAGCTTTGTGGATGATCCAGTCGCCACAGTCACTGATATGGTGCGGGTGACACGAGACGGCGGGAGCGTGTTTGTGGGCGATCTCAACCGCTGGTCACCGTGGCAGATGCGCCGGCGGCTGCGGGGCTGGCTGGGGCGTGGGTCATTTGCGGGCGTGCGGTTCTTCGGGAGGCGTGAGCTTATGACTATGCTGCGGACAGCCGGGCTGGAGCACGTGAAGTCTGGCACGGCTGTCTATTTCCCGGATTGGAACGTCTCCAGAAATGCATTGCACCGACTGGAACGCCTCGGACGCTGGGCGTGGCCGTGGGCGGGGGCATTCGTGGCAGCGTGTGGCCAGCGGCCCCAATAAGAGGCTTACACGGAGTTATGGAGGTGGCTAGCGGGGCGGGGGTACTATCTTCTGGCCGACGGCGATGGCGGCAGCGTGAGCCTTATCGCTGGCCTCCAGCTTCTGAAGGATGCTACCCATCAAGTGCTTTATCTCACTGACGCTCACCAACAGGGCACGAGCCATCTCAGCGTATGTAGCACCCCTAACGATAAGCCCCAGCACCTCTAGCTCGCGCTGTGTGAGACCATAACGCTGGATCGCAACTGCGCCCTCGTCCTGGTCGCTGCTGTAGGTCATCACTTCGACCAACACCTGCTTGGCGATCCGAGGTGACAGCCACGCGTCGCCGGCTGCCACTACCTGCAAGGCCCGGTTGAAGTCGTCTGAATGGCTGTCTTTGAGTATGAAGCCGGCCACGCCCGCCTTGGCGGCCGCCACCACCAGGTCCCGGTCCTCATACATGGTGAGCATAATAACCGGGATATTGGGGAAGCTGCGGCGCAGCTTGCGGGTAACCACAATGCCATCGTCGCTACTGGCCCCCAGGCGGTAGTCCATAAGGACGACATCCGGGTGCGTCTCGGCGACTAGTTCAACCACCTCGTCGGCATCCCCGGACACGCCTACAACCTCGGCCAGACCATTGCTCTCAAGCATTGATTTGAGGCTGTCGCGGAACAGTGTGTGGTCATCAACCAACACAATGCGAAGTTCGGACATCTATACCTCCTCAGCGCGGCAGTACAATGTGCACAGTTGTGCCCTGACCTGGCCGGCTGGTAAGAGAGAATTCGCCGCCTGCTAACGCAATCCTCTCTCGAGCGAACGCAAGTCCACAATGGTGGCCGCCCTCGGGACTTGCCGGGAGGGCTGCGGCATCAAAGCCACAACCATTGTCGCTGACCTCGACCTGCACCACAGCGGCCATAACGTCAATGGTGACATCGGCGCGACTGGCACCCGAGTGCTTGCAGACGTTGGAGAGGGCCTCCTGGATGACCCGGAACAGAACGGTCTCCTGCGTTGGTAGCAACGTGGCAGTATCGCCAGTGCCTGCCACGGCAACATTGAGCGAATGACCAGCGCAGATGTGGTCGGCGTAATCATGCACAGCCTCGCGCAGGCCGAGACGCTCAAGGGAGGCCGGCCGCAGGTCAAAGATAACCTCCCGGACCTCCACCAGTGCGTCTCGGATGAGCTGCTGGACGTTTGCGATTTCTTCGGCGGCGCGCTCAGGCGAGTCTGCCAAGGTTCTTTGAGCGGCTTGAGCCTGGACGTTGGCGGCAGCCAGCGATTGGGCCAGCGCGTCGTGAACCTCTCTGGCAATGTGCTGTCTCTCTTCCTCCTCGGCGTTGACCAGCTGGCCAAGTGTCCGCTCCAGTCGCTGGCGTTGGGCCAGGAGGGTAGCCTCCAGGTCAAGAGCCGCGTCCCCCGGTGTTATTCCAGCAATCCGGCGGATGGCCCCGCTGACCCGGCGCTCGAGGTCCACACCGACTCTTGCCGGCCAGTCCTCTGGCAGGTATCCAGCCGCCGCCCGCACGAGATAATCAGAGAGTAGGGAGTAGAGGCGCTCGAGCGATGGAAGGGGTAACTCGACGAGCTCTCCGTGCTGCCTGCCGGCCAGCACCCGCAGTGGCGGAGCCTGAGGTGTAGCGACCGGCTCCTCGCCCTGCAGGTAGGCGGGCAGGCATTCCAAGACGTAGCCTACCTCGTCACGCAGATGCTCCAGTAGATCAGAGGTGATCTCCCAGCCGTCTTGCCCCAATATATGGGTAGCGGCCGAGACCCACCCACCCTTGACCTGTTCGGAAATGCGTTGCACGATGTCGGCTAGCAGACGAACTTGCTGAGGGCTGGCGAATAGGACACCGTCTTGGCCCTGCGACACGGACATCCCCCCGGTTGTCGCGATGACCATCACAGACGCCAGTGCTTTAGAGTAGATCAGTAGATTATGGTGTTGTCTTCCTCCGCCTATCACAGCGCCAGTAGTCTATGTGGCGCTTCTTTGAGCCTCCTATGTGATTATAGCCCCCCGGAGGACTTTGATACGCTCATACAATAGTCCTCCAGGGCGCACAAGGGCACTGGCCAATGTGCTATTTTGCGGCTGCCCATTTGGCTAGGTATATCCAGAAAACGCATTAGCCCAACTATCATAAGTTCGCCTCGGCCTCAATGAGACCTCCTTGGTGACCGGGTATTGTCGCAATGATTCAGATCCTCTTGCGGGCCACCTGCTGTGAATTGCTCTCGTCAGACCAGAGGAGCAGGTCACCCAAGGTACGACGCGGCTTGACACTGTGTTGGCCGGCCAGTATAATGCGACCCGATGTGGGCCCCCATGGTCTAGCGGTTAGGATGGCGGATTCTCAGTCCGTTGGCCGGGGTTCGAATCCCCGTGGGGGTACCATTTCCTGACAGCAAGCGCCTGCCCACTGGTATCGCCAGGCCGGGTCCAGGCATCATTCTAGCGGGCCGCGCCTGTAGGCGTGGCCTGCTGTATTTGGGGTTGAGTTGACTGTGGCCAGGCAGAAGTTGAACTATCAAGTTGGCGAGGTCGTCCTGGAAATCGTAGAGGGCGACATCACCACAATGGACACCCAGGCCATCACCAATGCAGCAAACAATCACCTGTGGATGGGCAGCGGAGTGGCCGGAGCCATCAAGGCAGCCGGCAGGTTTGGTATCGAAGAGGAGGCCATCTCCAGAGGGCCGATTGAGGTCGGCGAGGCGGTGGCGACCGGTGCCGGCCGCCTGCCGTTTCAGTACGTGATTCACGGAGCCGTGATGGGGCAGGATCTGCGCACCGATGCGGAATTGGTAGCGAAGACGACCCGAAGCTGCCTGGAATTGGCTGAGCAGTTGGGCCTGGGGTCTATCGCGCTGCCGGCGTTTGGCACCGGCGTGGGTGGGTTTCCACTGGACGAGTGTGCGGGTATAATGCTGAACGCAGCCGGGCAGTTTGCGCAGAAGCCCCCGAAAGCTGTGCGGCGCATAGTGTTCTGCCTGTTCGGCAACGCAGCCTACGAGGAGTTCGCGACGGCGGCACAAGAGGCCTTTGGATCTTCAGATGGGTGAGGGAAGGATGCAGCAGTATCTGAAGACAGTGGGAGTGATCGCTGTACTGACCCTGTTCTGTAGCTTGCAGGCAGGGGCCTATCAGTATCCTGCTGATCCGCAGAAGGCGACGGAGGAGTTCCTGTTTCTCCGCGAGCAGCTTGACGCGCAGCCTGAGCCAGCGGCAGCCATGCTAGCTAGCCAGCCGGCCAGCCTGGCCGGGCAGGTGCTGGACCTGGCCGGGGAGATTGTGGGCAAGACCCGCACGCAGCGCGAGGGTGAGAAGTCTTTCAGCTACCTGCTCCAGACGCTGTCTGGGGTGACCGTGTTAGTCCAGAGCACCGAGGAGCTCCAGAGGATTCGCGTCGGTGATGACGTACGGATGTTGGTCGAGGTGCCCAAGGCTGCCAGCAACTTGGCTGCTTTTGAGTTCCGAGGCATAGTGCGCATCGCTGACCTGCCGGCAGAGGAACGCCCTCAGCCCCAACCCAGTACCGATCCAGCCGTCACAAT
>JALGTI010000477.1 GCA_029821455.1 Candidatus Zipacnadia bacterium
TTTGGCCTCGGCAATGGTCTTAGCAGTGCTTACATGCAGTAGATGCAAGCGGGCTTGCTCGACACTGCTAGCAGCTTGTGCCCAGCGGCGCAGGGCAGCAACCTCCGAACGGCTGTCCTGCCCCGGCACTTGCAACTGCCGGCTGACGGTGCCAGCATTGATGACGCCATCCCTGCTTAGCTCTTCGTCCTCCAGATGAGCCACGAACGGGCGGCCGGTGCCAGCCAGCTTTTGCAGTGCTTCCTGCATATGCTTAGTTGATTGCAGTGGCACTGCGTCGTCGGTTATGCTGGGGCAGCCGGTCTCCAGCAGTGCACCAAAATCAGCTAGCTCCCGGCGCCGGTTGCCCACGGTAGCTGCTCCGAGCACATAAACGTTGCACCAGGCCTGTTTTTTGATTGTTTGCTGAAGCCCGGCGATGCGCTGGGGTCGGTCCAGAGGCGGATCGGTATTGGGCATACAGCAGATCGTGGTGAAGCCACCAGCTACGGCCGCCTGGGTACCAGTAGCCACTGTCTCTTTGTGTTCGAAGCCCGGCTGGCGCAGGTGGACGTGAATGTCGATCAATCCCGGGCATACCACCAGCCCCTCAACTGGTACTTTCTCGCCCAGCGGGGGCCCTCCTGGTGGACTAATCCAGGCAATCTTGCCCTCCTCGACAGCCACATTGGCCAGCTCATCGCTGTTGGTGGCTGGATCAATGACTCGTCCCCCAGTCAGCGTAAAGGCTTGAGTGTTCTGCTGCTGCATATGCCCAGGCTCCTGCAAAAAGGCCTTCCCGCCGGCGGGAAGGCCCTCTTTGTGCTATTTATGCTGGCGGTCCGGTATTAAATTACTCTACCTTGACCTTAATCGTATCCATCCGTGGTTGCAGTTGCCCATTGTTGTCGGCCACGCGCAGGGTCACCATATAGTAACCCGCTTCCGGGAATTGATAGCTGATCTCTTCTCCATAGGCGTCGAAGCCCAGGCCGTCCAGGTCATCACAGTCCCATTGATAGGTAGCATTGACGCCCTCGTGCTGGGGTTTAGCTGTGAATTGCGCCGGTTGCCCGCCCGGCACAGTGCGAATCTCAGGGCCTTCGATCTGGGCAACCTGCGGAGTGTCCTCCTGGACTATCTTCAGATCCGCGATATAAGCTATCCCCTCGTGGTTACCGGTGATGACCACCCGCTGCAGTATGGCTCCCCGCAAATCTTCAGGCCGAGCAAAGTCTGAGAGCACGGCGCTGATCCGCAGCCAATCACCCTCAAATGGCAAGTTCGGATCCAGCAGCAGGCCCCCTGACGAAAGCTGCCCCTTGTCGGTAACGAGCACTACCCGAATTCTGTCAATTGGCTTGGGCGGTTCACTAACCTGGGCTGTACTGATCCCTGGCCCGCCTGGCATCATCGGTCCTCCCCGGCCCATAGGCCCCATTCTCGGAGGCACAGACATGCCGACGCCAGGTGCAGCGGCGCCTGGCCCACCGGGCAGCCTTCCTGGCATCATCAGGCCTCCGCCTTGCGCTCCGTAACCTCCATAAGGCCATAACGGCACTTGGGCCTTCGCCACAATGATGAGCTGAGTCTGGATGGGATCGGCGCCAAAGACCGTGAAGTCAACTGGCTGTTTTAAGTCCAGCCGGCCGCCCTCATGGTAGCCTTGAGTGGTTACCGCGAGGGTCTGTTGCTCGGCGAAAGTCTGCCAGTCACTTAGCACGATCTCTCCACTACCCCAGGGCCCCAGCTCAACGGCCTCCGTGGTGCCATCGAAGAGGTGGAGAGTCTGATCGGCCAACAAGGCAGAGGAAGTTAAGCACAGCAGTGCGGCTACAGCACAGATCGCGACGACTCTTCTGAATTGCATAAGCCCCACCTTCAGCAAAATGGTAGCGTTCCCGCACAATCTTAGTACTATTCTACCGCATTTGCCGTCAATTGGCAAGAGCATAGCGCACAGGTGACTCAGTCCCTCCGCAACACCGACATAAAAGCCTCCTGGGGAATCTCAACTTGGCCGACCT
>JALGTI010000076.1 GCA_029821455.1 Candidatus Zipacnadia bacterium
ATCAGACCGCCGCACATAGCTGCGCCCTTCGTCAACTTTGATGGAGACATTGGAATAGTCATACACCGGGCCGGCAAAGTCACGATAGCCGCGGACGATGCGTGGGATAGCCGGATTGAGTTCCGCTCCTTCAATGTGCTGGGCGCCAACCGCCAGGGCCAACAGGATATCCAGACCGCCCCCGGGGCCGATCAGCAGGCAACTCTTTGGATGGCTGGTACGAAATGGAAAGAAGCCGATGAAGTTGGACAGACGCGGTGCGAGCTTGGCCAGGTCCCCGTCGAAAGCGATCATATTCGTGGGCACCTCGCCATCGGTGTATATGTAGCGGTCAGCATCGCGGTGGAAGACGCCGTCGGGGCCGGCCTCGACAGTCACATCGGTGTGGGCAAAGGCATTCCAGTCGCTGTACTCAAGCTTCACGCGCGGGCTGTTGAGCTCCTGGTACAGCGGCTTGGCCAGGGGATCGCGGGTCAGCGGCAGCAGTGGCAGGTCCACCACTCGCCAGGTCAGGTTCGCGACAAGTGCCAAAGTGACCACGACGGCTACTGCACTGCCCAGGAGACAAGCGGGTCCATTTCGACGCAGGAAACCGTAAACAGCTAACCCCGCACCAACAATGATGCCACAGACGATAGCCGTATTGATGGCGCCACCAAGCTGCAGCAAGCCGATGACCAGCACGGTACCGAGAGCCGCGCCAAGTAGGTCTGCAAAATACAGCCGGCCACTGGATGCACTGTAGTCGGCGAACAGATGGCTCAGCAGGATACCCGCGAGCAGGAAAGGCGGCAGACAGACCAGCGAGACGACCCAGACCGAGGTGAGATGGGCCGACAGCGGCGTGGCGAACAACAAGACGAGCGCCACCGGATAAGTGAGCGCTAACAGGAGGGCAACAGTGGCGATAAACTCGGCAGCTTTGGCTATTCGCGGAAAGTTGATGCGCAGCAGGAAGTCAACCAGCCCCCCCAACCCCAGGCCGCAAGTGGCCAAGGAGATAGCCAGGAAGACGAAATGGTAGCGCAGCAGCACCGAGAAAGCGCGGGTCAGGGCGACCTCGAAGGTCAACACTGACAAGGCAACAACGAAGATGAGCAAGGTGACGCCGGACAAGGAAACAGAGGTACGGGTGTCAGACGCTGCCGCCTGCACTATCCCGTCTCCTCGGGGGTGGACGAATCGTCAGGTTTGAAGCGCTCTAGCTCTTCCTTCGTGGCATCGCGGGTAAAGCGACACTTTGGATAGCCTGAGCAGCCCAGGAATGGCCCACGGCGGCCAGAGCGCAGCACCAGCGGGTTACCACACTCTTTGCAGGGAATGTCTGTTTTGATGGCCTTAGTCCGTGAACGCTGCTGGGGCGCTTGGTCGCCTTGTAGGGGTCGGGTATAGCGGCACTGGGGGAAACCTGAGCAGGCGATGAACTTCCTGCCCTGACGCCCGACCCTTACTACTAGCTTCTTGCCGCACTCCGGGCAAGTCTCATCCAGCTCTTCAGGCGGCTCAGCGCGGGCCGTTTCGGGGACAAGGTCCTTGGTATACTTGCAATCAGGATAGTTTTCGCAGCCTGCGAACTTGCCAAAGATGGAATAGCGCTGCAGCAGCTTGCCACCACACTCCGGACAGACCTCACCCTCCAGCACCTTCAGAGGAGCCTCATTGGCTTGTTCTAGCAGTCCCTCAAAGTCTCTATAGAAGTCACTCAGCAGCGCAACCCAGTCAAGTTCGCCATTCTCCACCGTGTCCAGGTCAGCTTCCACATGGGCGGTGAACTCCACCTCCATAATCCGGGGGAAGTTATCCACCAGGTAGTCGCAGACCGCAAAGCCCAGCGGTGTGGGGATGAAGGCGCGCTGCTGCATCCGTACATACTTGCGCTGACGCAGCGTTTCAATAATCGGCGCGTAGGTGCTGGGCCGGCCGATGCCGTTTTCTTCCAAGGCGGCTACCAGCGTTCCCTCGTTGAAACGAGGCGGCGGCTTGGTGAAATGCTGCTCCGGCACCACATCGTGGCAGTCCAGTGACTGCTCAGGCTCCAGATGTGGTAGGTGAGGGTTCTTATCCTCCGAGGGCTTTGGTGGCGTAACAGCCTGGTAGCCGGGGAATTTGAGGACAGAAGCGCTTGCCCGCAAGCCGTAGGGGCCGGCCGTTATGTCTACACCTGTCTGGTCATAGACGGCCGGGGCCATCTGACTGGCCACGAGCCGCCGCCAGATGAGTTCATATAGCTTGGCCTGCTCCTCCGAAAGGAATGGCTGCACCTTGTCGGGAGTGCGCTGGACATCGGTGGGCCGGATGGCCTCATGGGCCTCCTGGGCAGCCTTGACCTTCTTGCCCTTGCTTCCGGGTCCCACGTAGTTCTCGCCGTAGTTCTGACTGATGAAGGCCTTAACCTGCTGGCGGGCCTGCGCGGCGATGCGCGTAGAATCGGTGCGCATATAGGTTATCAGGCCCACGGTTTCCTCGCTGATGTTCACGCCCTCATACAACTGTTGAGCGATGCGCATTGTGTTACGCGCCGAGAACCTCAGTTGACTGGCGGCCTGGCGCTGGAGGGTGGAGGTTATGAATGGTGGTGGGGGCTTGCGACGCGTCTCCTTGCGTTGCACAGCGGCCACGACGTAGGGCAACTCCCGCAACTCTGCAACGACGGGAGTCACCTGCGCCTCGGTCTGCAGTTCAACTTCCTCTCCGTCCTTAGTCTTCAGTTCCGCGATGAAGGTCTCATCGCTGCCTTGCGGCGACAGGGTGAGATCAATGCTCCAGTACTCCTCGGGCACGAAGGCGGCGACCTCACGCTCGCGGTCGCAGATCAGCCGCAGGGCCACGGACTGCACCCGCCCGGCGCTGAGAGGTGCGCGGCGCGCACGACCGGATCCAACCTTGTTCCACAGCAGAGGGCTGAGCTTGTAGCCGACCAGGCGGTCGAGGATCCGGCGGGCCTGCTGGGCATTGACACGGTTGACGTTGATCTGACCCGGGTTGGCGAGCGCCTCCCGCACGGCCTGCTCGGTGATCTCGTTGAACTCAATGCGCAGGGGATGCTCAATCTTGAGGGCTTCAGCCAGGTCACGGGCGATGGCCTCACCCTCGCGGTCTGGGTCGGAGGCCAGATACACGGTATCAACTTTCTCCAGCTTCTTGCGCAGGGAAGAAATCGTCTTGCGTTGTCTGGGGATTATCTCATAGCTTGGCGCGAAGTCATTCTCCACATCTACCGCTAGGTCATCTTGGGGCAGGTCGCGGACGTGGCCCATCGAGGCCAGCAGGATATACTCATTACCCAGGAAACGCTTGAGAGTGCGTGTCTTGGTCGGCGATTCAACTATGATAGCAGGCTTGCCCACAAGTGTCTCTCCAACTGGTTAGTACCCCTGCTTGTGCGATGAGAGCTTCGTGCCAAGTATTAGGACATCCTCACAAAAGTGCCTCCAGGATTGCGTTGCGCCAGGCTCTTGACCTCCAGAAGCATTAAAGCGGCGGTCACATTGGCGGCCGCCAGCCCGGTCGCCTCAGCCAGGGCGTCCACGTCCGCTGGTGTGAAGCTAAGGGCCTCATAAATGAGCTTCTCATCACCGATAAGCTCAGGAGCCTCGCGCTGCTCCCGCTGGGGCACGGTCTGGAGCATAATGCCCAGCCCTTCGACGATGTCCTCGGCAAACTCAGCGAGTTGGACGCCGTCTTTGATGAGCCTATGGCAGCCACGGGACGTCGGACTATTGATATCCCCCGGGATTGCAAACACCTCGCGGCCCTGTTCAGCCCCCAGGCGCGCGGTGATGAGCGCCCCGCTTTGGTCAGGTGCCTCCACGACCACAACGCCCATTGCGATGCCGCTGATGATGCGATTGCGGGCCGGAAAGCGCTCGCGCAGCGGTGCCGTCCCAAAGGCATACTCGGTAACCACAGCCCCCGCGCCGGCGATCTGGGACCGGAGTTCACGATGGCTGGATGGATACGTTATGTCTGCGCCGCTGGCCATAACCGCGATCGTGCGGCCGCCCGCCTCCAGCGCCCCTCGGTGAGCCTCGCCGTCTATACCCTCGGCCATGCCGCTGACGACGGTGAACCCACGCTTGGCGAGGTCACCGGCAAGTCGCTTGGCGATCCGCAGGCCGTAGGGCGTGGCCCTGCGCGTGCCGACCATTGCAACAGCTAGGTGATCGCGCGTGTCGAGCTGGCCCTGCACGAAGAGCATCGGTGGTGGGTCGGCGATCTCCCTCAGCAGGGGCGGATACTCGGGCTCGCCGATGGCAACAGCACGGACCTCATACTCCTCGCACTCTTGCCGTAGTCTGGCAACCGGCACCTTCTGCTGTGCTGCGCGCAGCTCCGTGACGTGGCGGCGCGTGATGCCCTCGACACTGAGCAACTCGTCGTCGCTGGCCGCGAACACCGCCTCGGGCCCGCCAAAGTGCTGAACCAAAGCCAGTTGGCGTCGCGGTGTCAGGCCGCTAGCATTGAGCAGAAGCCAGGCATCGAAGGTATCCATAGACATCACATGTTTGGCCTATCACAAAACAGCGGCAAGAGGCCCGGAGGCCCCTTGTCACATAAAATCGCTCTGGCCGCGGGGCCAGACGCGAGCCAATTAGATTATCTCTTCATCGTCCTCGCTGTCAAGCTCTGGTTCTGGCTGTGGCACAGTCCGGTGACTGGTAGAGGCAGCTTCAGTGGCTCTCAACTCGTTCAGTTCAGCCTCCTGGGTCTTGATGGTACTGGCCATACTCCGCAGCTTTTCCTTGGCGCGCGCGACTTGGGCACTGGCGACAGCAGTAGCAGCCCGCTGGTTAGCCCACGCGCCCCAGGCGACAACTGCCATAATGATGGCTCCCACTACCAGACCCGCAAGCGGCACCAGGCCAATGGGGACGCCCACAAGATATCGGGGTTCCGGCGGCCCCTCCCACAGCGTTAGATTAACTAGCAACGCCTGGTTCCACCACACGAAGAGGATTGCATACGCGAGGACCACAACAAAGAGCAAAACTTTGATTACAGCACCTAGCATAGCACTCAACCTCGCTGGTCTTCTCCGGAGCTAATTGGTAGCTGTAGCAGAACACTAGGATAGTTAGTGGCGGCCTGCGGACCAGCGCTCGTCTCTAGAACGGAGGAGTCGGCGGCCCCATCCCAGGTCCTCGGCCTCCTGGCCCGCCACCCGGTCGCATTGGACCTCCGGGCATACCGGGTTGCTGTCCCCCTGCTCCCCAGCCCGGCCAGCCGGTGCCCTCCGGCTGGCCCGGAAGCTTAGGCATTGCAAGGCTGTTGTCCACCACAAAGAATAGCCGCTGGGCGGCGGAATTCCCTGACCAGTCGGTCGCAGCGACTACAAGAGTACGTAGGCCGTTGGCCAGTAGTGGTTCGGCCGCGCCGGTTGTCTGCTCAAACTTATACCACACCACGCCATCCTTGCCGACATATTCAAACTGCTCCTCATCCACTGCCTGGCCGTCTATCAGAACCTTCACCGTGTTAGGGTCAACGCCGCAGCCCTCGTCGGTGACCTTGAATGAAATACGCAGAGGAGGTGCCCCCGGGATCTGGATCAGGTCATCCTCATCCGGAACTGGCAGGAAAGTGTCAGCCGGCTCACTCCACAGCGCGTAGGTTATAGGCTGTTGGGAAACCTCCATTGTCATTTGCGGCGCACCGATTTGTGGCCCGATGTTGTCGGCCTCACGGGCGGCGAAGCCGTAAAGCGCCCCATCATCACCCAGCACGTAGACATTCGAACCGGCCCCGACGGCACCGGCATCTACAGCCTCTTCATATTGGAAGATATACTGCACGAGGCTAACTTCGGTCCCGACTCCCGGACCAGCCCCCGGCTGACCTGCCCCCCCTGTACCGGGCCGGCCCTGTCCGGGCGTTTGCCCTCCGCCTGGGCCACCACCGGGCATCCCAGCGGCACCTGGCCCCATCATCGGTCTCGCGCCTGGTGCCGCACCCATGCCAGGGCCGCCTGGGACACCTCCGCCCGGGCCGTAGGCTCCTGGAGCACCGGTGGTGGTATACATGACGGCCGGCGGGGTGGCTAGGTTATAGTTCCAGACTAGCTTGTGCGCGACGCTCCCTGACGTCTGACGGTCCAATTGGATGCCGACGACGCTCGTCTGGCCCATCCGGCATAGCAGCAGCGAGCCGGCAACGACCGGGGCCGAAAGCACTTCGCCGCCGGCCTCAGTGTCAGGATACCACCAGACAGGCTGGCCATCGGCAAGGCGAATTTCGTAGATGTGACCATTACGACTGCCCACGAACACCGACCGGTCCCCGGCTGCCGGGGTGCCGGTGATGAGGGCATTGATACCCTCGGCGCTGAACTGCCAGCGCTTGCTACCGTTATTGACATTGTAGGAGACGAGCCTGTCGCCAGCCCCGACGATCACTTGATTGCGCTCAACCATTGGTGAGCAGAACACATTGGGGCTGGCCAGAGGTGCGGTCCAGACCACGCTGCGGTGCCCTTCGTACAGTAGAGCGTGGAGGTAACCGTCTTGGGAGGCGACGAACAGCTTGTCCTTGTAGATTGCAGGCGAGACCCTGATCGCTCCCGCTGTCTTGTAGCGCCACGCTACTTCCTGGGTAGCGATATCCACGGCGTACAGGTAACCGTCGTCAGCTCCAAAGTATAGGTAGCCTCTGTGGATAAGAGGCGTGGACTTGACCTTCGCGCCGGCGTTGATACGCCACTTCTTATCACCGCTCTCCGCATCAATGGCCCACAGCTTGTTATCATCGGCGCCCAGATACAATATGCCGTTGTCCAGCACGAGACTCGAATGGACATTGGTTCCCATATCGAGCTTCCACAGTTCAGCGCCCGTCTGGCGGTCAACGGCGTAGACATGCTGGCCGATAGCAAAGAAGACACGGTCAGTTCCGACAGCCGGGGTCGAGACGGCCGGTCGCGCAACGCCGGTGGAGAACTTCCACTGAAGCACCAGCGGAGCAGAGATGGGGTCGGTGTTGCCACGGTGGGCAGGGCCATACAGATATGTCCAGCTAGCGTCCTGCTGCTGGGCACCGGCCACCGCCGCGACCATCAGGAGGCACAGCGCCCCAAGGGCTATCATAACGGCTCGGGTCGATATCATAAAGATACCTCCTCAGGATGCAATGACGCCTGTCAGTAGCCCTATGTTCGCTAGGACCCTCGCCTTGTTTAAGCAACTCCATATATATCGGCGCTGCTGCTAGCTCTACGTGACTGGCTTATAGCCCTGGTAACCGGGCTATTATCTATCCCTGCAGGCGTTGGAGTGTCTGTCGCGCTGTCAGGTTGTTGGGATCCAGACTCAGGGCTGCGGTATAGGCAGCAACAGCTTTGTGAAGATTGCCCTCGCGCTCATGCATCTGGCCAAGTTGGGCATAGACCTCGGCCTCGCTGATGTCGTCTAGCGCCTTGTCTAGGGCCATTCGGAGCGCCTCCTCTGCAGCACGGAATTCCCCGTTCTCTGCATGAGCACGCCCCAACTGTCGCAGCGCCTCAAAGTAGTTGGGATCGAGGGCCAGGGCCTGGTTGAGAACCTCAATCTCCTGGTCATACATCAAGGTCTCATGATACGTAACAGCGATAAGGAAAAGGACATACGACCTCTGCGAGGCGGTATTAGCGATCATTGCTTCCGGAATGCGCTCCAGAGCCTTGCGGTACTCCCGGCGCGCCCGGTACCATGATTGCATTTGGAAGAAGGCATTGGCCAGGTTTGTGTAAGATTGATGGGCTGTGTCGTCGGCCTCGATGGCCGCGCTGAAGTACTCAGTGGCTTCACCCAATCTGCCCCGGTAGTAGCATGCCAGGCCAGCGGTGTTGAGCGCGCTAACATTGTCTCTATCTAATGATAAAGCGGCCTGTGCAAGCTCAAGTGCCTCGTCGTAGTTCTCAAGCGCCAGTTGCAGACGTGCCATCTCCGTCTGCACGCGTGGGTCCTGCAGTTGCAGGGCTGAGGCCTTGGCTACAAGCGTCTGAGCCTGGTCGTAGGCCTTGATCTGTTCAGCACTGCCAGGTACCAGACGCTCGGCCCAGTCCAGGTAGGTAGCAGCCAGATGAAGGAGGGCATCGAAGTAGTGGGGGTCGGTCGCCAGCGCCTTAGTGAATTCGGCGATAGCCTCTTCATACGAGTGAGAGACAATCCCGTAAGCCGGCTCCGAAACGTAGGTGTTAGCTTCGAAGGCATAGATAAGGCCGAGGGCGTCGAAGGCCGGTGCATAATCTGGCTCGAACGAGAGGGCCTGCAATGCGCTCTTGGTCGCGCTCTTAGCCACGCCGATAGAGGCAAATAATAGGCCCTCATTGTTGAAGAGAGCCGCCGCATCATTGAGGTAGGCCCGCGCAATCCGCACGTGGGCATCGGGGTCGGCGGGGTTGCCCAGCTCGGAATGGCGCATGGCATGGCGATAGGCATTCCGCGCTTCGGTCCACTTGCCGGCGGCTGCGAAGGCGTCCCCGCGCGCCTTGTTCAGCTCAGGCCACAGGCCTAGCACGGTGGCAAACTCTTCCGCCTTGGCATACTCCTGGGCCAGGTGTTCAGGGGTCTGACGCTTCGCCCGCTGCTGGATAGCGGTCAAGCGCTTGAGCCGGGTACTGAGCAGACTCCACTCGTCGAGGATCTCGCGAGCTTTATCAAAGGAGTCTATTGCCTCATCATACGACCCTTCGGCGGTTCGAGCCAGACCCCTCTGATAGTAGGCTTCCACGTAGTTGGGCTCAATCTCGAGAGCTTCGTCGAGTACCTCAAGGGCCTCAGCGACCAGGCCGGCGGCGGTGTATAGCCGCGCCAGGGCTACCAGCGCATCGGCTCGCGCAGTGCCCTGACTCTTGGTTAGTTCCTCCTGATAGACGCGAATCGCCTGCTCGGTGGCCCCCTGAGCTTCGTAGATCTTGCCCAGATATAGCCGCGTGCCCGGACGCTTGGGGTCCAGTTCGACAGAGCGGGTGAGCGCTTCCAACGCCTCGGGGAGACGCTCAACCTTGAAATAGGCTTGGCCCAGATAGTACCAGGCCGCCTCGTTCTGGGGCTGGGCCTCCACTGCCTTCTGCAGGTCGGCGATTGCTCCCTCGTAGTCGGTCTCCTCGACCTTTGCGACACCCGAGATAAAATCGGGGTTCTGTGCGTAACCTGGCAACCAACCGACCAGCAAGCTAGCGCCAATGCACAGAGCTACACTCAACGAAGCCCTGGTCATACCATTGCGCCCCTTTCTGTAGGAATACAGCCTCCCACAGCGTGCCCAGATTATATTGCAAAAGCGCTGGCGTTGTCAACGAACACCCCGAGAAGGCACTCCTAGATCAGACGCCGGATAGCGCTCAGCTTTTCGTTCGACTTGGGCTATGCAATGAAGGCAATCGAGGGGCGTGAAGCGAAATGTAGGGCAATAGCCTTTGCCATCATCCCGGATGCTAAGTTCCTGGAGACTAACGGTATGCGGTCTTGCACTAGCTTCCTACTCCTCACCCTCTTTGCCTTGCCGGCTGTTGCACAGGTGACTATCAGCATTGACTTCGACGATGACCTGGCCATGCGCGACTGGGCCGCCTCGCCCATTGACAAGGGCACCCAGAGCATTGGCGTCAGCACCGAGCGATCCACGACGGGCCGCCACTCCCTGCGCATCTCCGGCCGTCTGCCCGGCAGTATTGGCGCCAAGTTCACACCGTGGCGCAACTGGGAGGGCTGCCAGCGCCTCGAGTTTGACATCTGGATTCCCAAGCAGGTCCCGGCTGACGTTGACCTGCAGGTTTACATCAAAGACCGCTATTACTGGTGGTATGAGACCCATCCGTACCGCGACATCCGTACTGGCAAGCAAACTGGCCTCCGCAAACCAGGCTCGTGGTCGCATATCTCCTTAGACATATCTGAGGATTCTGCCATCTGGCGGCCAGGCGGGCACGAGAAGAGCTGGGACTATGTGCTGTACAAGCCCCGCGAGTTCGGCTTCCGCTTCTTCTCCTCCAAACCCTGGCAGGGCGACATCTACATTGACAACCTCCGCCTAAGTGGTGACGAGATGCCTTTGGGTGCATTCGACCGGGGCGACGAACCACAGCCCACGTATGAGCTTAAACTCGAGGCCAACGCCGAACAGGTCCCCTGCTACGAGAAGTTCGAGCTGACCTTCGTGACCGACCGCCGCTATACCAACCCCTATGATCCGGAGGTTGTTGATGTCCAGGGCCACTTCCTCGCGCCTGACGGCCAACAGATTGCCGTGCCCGGCTTTTTCTACCAGGGCTATCGCCGCCAGCAGACCGCAGAGGGCTTCGAGCGGCTTATCCCTGTCGGTGGGCCCCAGTGGAAGGTCCGCTTTGCCCCCAAACAGGTTGGTCGCTACCGCTATTATGTCACCTTGCGCGATGCCCTGGGAGAGCTGCGCAGCCGCGAGGCCGCCTTTGAGGCGACTGCTTCCCTGGATACTCGCGGCTACCTGCGTGTCAGCCGCACCGATCCTCGCTACTTTGAGTTCGAGAATGGGGAGTTCTTTTTCCCAATGGGCATCAATATGCGGGACGGCGGAGACCAGGCCGAGGCCCAGAAGGGCACCTACGACTTCGATTATTTCTTCCAACGCTTTGAGGAAGAGGGGATCACCTTCGTCCGCACCTGGATGGCGGCCTGGTGGGGTGGGATCGAATGGAGCGACCGCTATCATTCCCGCTTCGACGGCCTGGGGCGCTACTGCGACTACAACGCCTGGCGCCTGGACTATTGCGTGGAGTTGGCCGCCAAACACAACCTGTTCCTGGAGTTGACTCTCAACAGCCACGGGCAACTGCGCCGTGACAAGTTCGATCAGGAGTGGCAGTACAATCCTCTCTCGGTCCAAAATGGTGGTTTCCTGCCCAGCCCGGCGATGTTCTTTACCTCAGAGAAGGCCAAGGAATACTGCCGCAAGCGCTATCGTTATATTGTCGCCAGGTGGGGCTACAGTCAGCACATAATGGCCTGGGACTTGTGGAATGAGATTGACCTCGCGGAGGCCTATGACCCGGCCCAGGTCGCAGCCTGGCACCAGGAGATGGCCCGCTATCTGAGGCAGGGGATGAGATGTGGCAGTTGCCGGAGATAGAGTTCATCCAGTCAGATTCTTACTGGAAGCGCCGCGACATCGGGATGAACGAGTCGTTTGACAGGCGCGCAGCGCGCTATGAGAAGCCATTTGTTTTCATTGAATATGGCCCGCAGACTGCCTCACTACCTCAGCCTGACAGCGTCTGGCTGCAGGAGTTCCGGGTGGGGCTGTGGGTGGCAAATCTGATGCCCATCGCGGCCCCGGGTATCTTTTGGTATAACAACGATTGGCAGCGCCTGAGGCTGTACGAGTATCAGAGAGCTCTACTGGCATACAATGCCGGTGAGGACCGCCGGGGTAAGGGGCTGCGCAAGCTCCACGCGGTTGTTCAGCCGCCCGGCCGGTTGGATGTGCAGGCGATGGGCAACCGCGACAGCGCCTCCTACCTGTATATCTACAACTTCAACAATATGGCCTATCGCAGGCCCGACCAGATAGCCCAGCCTATCACCGGCTGCATGGTTACCGTCCCTGGCCTTGAGGACGGCACATACAACGTGGAGTTCTGGGACACAATCAGTGGGAAGATGACGCCTGGACCGGCGGTTGAGACGCGCGCAGGGCGCTGCGTAATAGCCTTGCCAGCAGTCGCCCAGGATATCGCTCTGAAGCTCAAACGGGCCGGGTGAGGCTGGCCGCCAGCTCGTTCGCGGCTGTGCCGCGCTTAGCCGCGATCTCGTTCGCTAAGGGCTTGCTGCTTACGCCGCTCATATTCTCGCTCGGCAATTGCCTCTCGCTTATCGTACTTGGTCTTACCTCGACACAGGCCCAGCTCAATCTTGGCATATCCCGAGGGCGAGAAGTACATCCGCAGCGGTATCAGCGTATAGCCCTTCTCTCGCACTCGCCGCTCCAGCCGGTGGATCTCAGTCTTCCTCAGCAGCAGTTTGCGCGAGCGTGTGGGGTCGGGGTTCTGCAGCGTCGCCGGCTGATACGGAGAGATGCGCATACTGTGCAGCCACACCTCGCCATTCTCCACCGTGGCATACGCCTCGCCGAGGCTGACATGCCGCGCCCGCACCGACTTCACCTCCGGCCCTTCCAGGACGATGCCGGCCGCGAGCTTATCGTCTATGAAGTAGTCATAACGGGCGCGGCGGTTGGTTGCGACAGTGACGCCTGGCATAGTATCCAGATGATAGTCAACCCGCTCTGCCACGTCAAGCCGCCTGTGCCACGCACCAATGTTCCCCCTCCCTTCCCTTCGGCAGGCTCAGGGCGAGCAGCGAGGGGGCCGGGGGGTGAGGCAAACCGATCAGCTCGCGCCCTCCACAGCAAAGGTCGCCTCTGCCTCTCGGAGCGCGGCCGGAATATCGGCGCCGCGCGGGCACCTGTCAAGACACTCCCCACACTCATCACACATCTCGGAACTGAACTGCAGCCACTCCCACAGGTCATCGGCCAGATACTTGACATTATCCGGGTAGCCACGCTTCATCTCGGCGGCCCGCAGCACCATCGGTATGTCAATCCCCTGCGGGCAGGGCAGGCAGCTCCCGCAGTGCAGGCAGGTCTCCCCGTACTGGAACTTCAAGCCCAGGCTCCCGATAACTGACCGCAACTCCTTGAGCTCTTCGTCACGCAGTGGCACCCAGTTATTGCCGATACCCAGATTTGCCTCAACCTGTTCCACGGCGATCATCCCTGGTATCGCGCAGGCTACCGCCGGGTTGCCCAGCACATAGCGCAACGAGCCGGCTACCACCGCATCCGGCCCACCGAAGCCCGGCTTGCGCTTCTCCTCTGGCATCACCAGTCCGCCCCCTGCCAGCGGCTTCATACAGAAGACACCCACATCGTGCTCCGCTGCCAGCGGCAGGACCTCCGGCTCAAGCAGCTCCCCATCAACTACATTGTAGGCCACCAGGATGGCCTCAAACGCGCCGCTGCTGATGAGCTCTTTCATCACGTGCACATCCCGGTGCATGCTGGCCCCGATGTGCTTGACTACCCCCTGCGCCTTGGCCTCGGCGAGTGCCTTATACTCACCATCCGGCTCCATTATGCGTTGCCACCGCTCACCGCTGCTCACCGAGTGGGCAAGCCACAGGTCAAGATAGTCGGTTTGCAGCGCCTCCAGGCTCGTCTCCAGGTCCTTCATCGCCTCATCGTAGGTCATCGCCGTGGATTTGGTGGAGAGATAGAACTCATCGCGGCGGTCCATAATCGTCCGCCCGATCATCGCCTCGCACTCCCCATAGGCGCGGGCGGTGTCCATAAAGTTACAGCCCAGATCTAAAGCGCGGTTGAGGCAGGCTGCGACCGTCTCATCCGACAACCGCTTCTCGGGGCCAGGATCGAAGCTGATGGTGCCGAAACTGACGATTGAAACTTCCAGTTCTGTCTTGCCGAGGCGACGATACTCCATCATTGACACTCCAGTATTCGTGGCGCGGATTGCGCGCAGTCTTGAAGAGGGTGCTGGGGGATAATACGCCGGCCAGTGATGGGTCTCCTTTTTTTGTGGGTAGCACGAGCTCCCAGCCTGCCAATCGACCGGTTTCCTCCTCCCTTAAGGGAGGGGCACAGGGGGTAGGAGGGCCGTTCCCGTACGACAGGCCTTCGCCCGCCGTGCCTACTCTGCCGTAGTAGCAACGGCTACGAAGGCCGGAAGCGGGCTAGGGACTCCGCTGAAGCTATGTCCCTCTCGCGACAGCGGATGGCCCGCGAAGGCAGACATCCTTGCCTGTCGCTACTACTGTACCATCATCCCGCCAACTTGCCTCGCACCATAGCGTACACGCCCGTGTCGAGCAAGGGGATTATTACCTGCGCAGCAAGCGCAGCAGGACACGTCAGCTAGCGGCGACCGTGTTTATCACTCAGCTCCAGGTACAACTCCACATTCTGCAGTGGGATGTTATAGGGGATATGGTTGCCGACGGCGATGAAGTAGCCGGGGCACGCCTTCCCGATGTTGATGCAGCGCAGGACCTCCCGCTCGATTTCCTCCGCCGTACCAAACATCAGTATGCGACAGTCAACGTTACCGATCATCGCGTGGCTCTGGCCGTACTTGCCAGCAATGTACTCCAGGCTGGTCAGTGGCTCGAAGATAAATCCATGGACACCCAGCTCCACCAGGTCGTCAACGAATTCGGTGAAGTCCCCGTCCGAGCAGAATACTATGATCTTGCCCGCGTCAAGCAGAGGCTTGAACAGGCGCTTATAGCGGGGGAAGACATACTGGCGGTACCAATCTGGATGAAACACTGCGCCCTGGGTCCACACAATGTCATCGTGCACGATGAAAGCTTTCATATCTGTGCGGGCCTGAGCCTCAAACGCAACCATTGACAGAGCCGTAAAGCCATCCAACACCCGCTCGAAGCGCTCCATGTCCAGCGCTGCTGCGGTTAGGAATAGGTCCCAGCCAAAGGTGAGAATGGACCAGGTGAAGACCGTGTTGTAGTAACCGCCGGGGAAGACGCAGTGGCCGTAGCGCTCCTGAGCCTCGACCCACTGGTGTTGAAACTCCTTCGCCATTTCATCCACCGTAGGTACGGGCATTGCCTCCACCGGATCAAAGCTGAGCACGTCCTCGACATCAGTGAAGATGCTGGTGCGGTTATCCACGACCTCGTAGCTCTCGCCCCATTGGGCGGTGCCCATGTGTGTGAGGCGGTCCGTGTTGGGCAGGCTGAAGGTGTTCCAGACGAAGTCGAAGTCCAGAGCCTTTGAGATGGCCCACCAGGCATCCTGGCCGGGCTTGGGGTTGTCAATGTCAATACCGGTGTGTTTCTCGATCAAGCCGCGATGGGAGATATACTCGGTGCGAGGGATCTTGTCCGTCGGTTGTAGGTTCAGAGCTGCCCAGCCACGCTCGTAGCTCATAGCGCACTCCTTGTTCCTACAGTTCCGGTTGGCTTGTTGACTCGGCTTACTATCATCGCGCCTCACCACACAAAGAACTGGTTCTCGAGCAGCGCGAGAACCAATCGCAACATCCACATGCCAATGGGGAACATGCCTGTGCTGTTATGACGAGACGTCTAGTAGGTCGCATTGGCCAGTGCATTTGCGTAAGGGTTGGCTATCTAGTGTTGTCGCGTAGCCGCTCAATGCAGGGCAGCAGCTTGTCCCACACCTCCCGGGACATTTCCACGGCATCCTCACGGGCAGGCTGGTCGCTGTAGGCCACCTGTATGTAGGCATAGGTCAGGCGGCGGGTGTCTCCACGCTCTAGACCCAGACCATATGGAAGACCACGGGCAAACTCCATCTCGGTCTGGCCCTCGCCTCGGGGATGGCCGGCCACGGCGGCATATGTGACAAAAGCCCGGTAGATATGGCGTACCACCTGTTCGGGGCTGAGGCGCTCAAGCAGCCGGGTGTTGGTAAAGATGTCGGCAAACGGGTCGTGAGGCAGGGCCTCCTCAGCGGCTGGACGCCGGCCAAATAATCCAGCCAGCCGGCGCCACAGCGCGCCAAGGCCGGCAACCACGGCCCCAAGTAGTGCCCCAAGCCGGCGCCAATAGGACGCCACGGCCCAGACAATGGCAGCCAGCATCAGTAGTACCAGTATCCACAGCAAGAGCCTGGCGATACCCTCAGGGATCGCAGAGCCTGATGGCAACGTTGGGCTGCCCCGTCCGGAGCCTTGCCCACTGCCCTCGCCCTGCTGTGTGCCTGTCTGGCCACTGCCTTGGCCGGGCTGGTCCCCGCCGGGCAGTACCCCCTCGCGCTGGCCCTGCCGGGCTTGGCTCTCCTCGCCTCCGGGCTGCTGGCCCCGGCCTCCATACTCCCACTGCTCGCCTCCCCTCCCTGGCCTTTGGGCCTGCCGCATCCCCACTGCCGGGCCACGGCCGCCCTGGGCTATCTGCTGCTCTCTGTGCGACTGGCCAAATGTCTGACGGGTGAGCTTGTGGTGAACTGCCGGCATCGCTGCCGCCAGCAACACCAGCAAGATAGTCAGCACCAAACTGGTGACAATCCAATTGGGTGCTAATCTGCTCGACATCCAGATCTTTCGGACCCGCACATCCATTCGCAGGGCCGACAGATTGGTCAGTGCCAGTAGTGCTAGGGCAAAGAACCCAAAGCCGGCTACGCACCAGGTCGAATGGCGAGCGACCATGGTGCCGGGTGCGACCAGCCGGCTGCCAAAGCCGAAGATGATGGCGGCGAT
This sequence comes from Candidatus Zipacnadia bacterium, assembly GCA_029821455.1. GTDB lineage: Bacteria > Armatimonadota > Zipacnadia > Zipacnadales > Zipacnadaceae > JALGVG01. The sequence continues at coordinate 16,211 of JALGTI010000076.1, forward strand.
CAGGCAGACCCATAGTATCGAGCGTCCTGGATGAGCTGGTCGCTGCGACCGGTCGGCGGGCCGCTCGAACTCGTCAGACAGGTCGGAGAACAGCCCGTGCTCGATCTGCTCCTCAACGTGTTCTTCAGCGGTGCACTCGCGGGTGATACGACTGGCGGCCCACCAAATCAGCACGATGACGGCATAGTTGAACAGCAGCGACACGAGCGCTCCCGTGGCGCTTGATAGTTCGCCGAACAGCGTATCGCCTCCGACTGTGTAGTGGAAGATGAAAAAACCAACCGCGACGCCTAGGCCCACGGAATATGGTGCGGCCATGACGCTGTCGCCGTACTTGGTGCGTATCCGCGTGATGGCAATGACCGCTAACAAAAACCAGAAGCAAACCCAGCGCAGGATGCTATTGAACCCCCCGCCGGCTGCCGCACGCAGGTCAATCAGATAGTAGAGCAGACAACCCAGCATCCCGAAGATACAGACGGGGATGGCCACCTCGGTCAGCCAATCCAGAGCACGCAGCGGCTGAAGCCGATACGGATCGACTTCCACTGTGGGGGTGACAGGTTGGCGGCGGTTCGTAGACATGTCGTGCCTGCTTACCGGCAATAGGATTATACCACCGGCTGGGCCATCTCCACCAGTACCGACAAATAGCCCTTGACTTGGCCTTGCCAGGTCTGTAACCTAGCGATGCATCCAGACTGCCAGGAGTTGACATAAGTGATCTATCTGGACCATGCGGCGACCACCAAGGTTGACCCCGAGGTCTTTGCGGCGATGGCACCCCATCTGCAGGACGAGTATGGCAACCCCAGTAGCCTCTACGCTCTGGCCGGCCGCTCGCGGGCCAAGATGGAGGCCGCACGGCAGAGTGTTGCCGCGTACATTGGCGCTGATCCATCCGAGATTATATTCACCGGCTGTGGCACAGAATCCGACAATCATGCCATCAAGGGCACAGCCCTGGCCAAACGTGATACAGGCAAACATATCATCACCACCGAGATCGAACACCATGCAGTTCTGCATTCTTGTGAGGCTCTAGAGAAGCAGGGCTTTGAAGTTAGCTACCTGCCTGTTGATCAGTACGGCCTCATCGCTCCGGAGCAGGTAGCCGAGGCGCTGCGCGATGACACTATCCTCGTAACCATTATGCATGCCAACAACGAGGTGGGCACCATCGAGCCTATCGCCGAGATCGGCGCTATCTGTCGGGAGCGTGGGGTCTGGTTCCACACCGACGCCGTGCAGTCGCTGGGCAAGATACCGGTCAATGTGGATGACCTGAATGTTGACATGCTGTCACTGTCGGCCCATAAGATCTATGGGCCCAAGGGTGTCGGGGTGTTGTATCTGCGCAAGGGCGTCCGGCTGCCGCCGTTCCTTGACGGTGGTGCGCAGGAGCAGGGCCGTAGGGCATGCACGGAGAATGTCGCCAGTATCGTAGGCCTGGGCAAAGCCGTGGAACTGCTGGCCCAGCGCGGCCAACAAGACAACACCCGCATACAGACGCTGTGCGACCGCCTCGTTGAGGGCATCACGGGCCAGATCCCGCATTGCTTCCTGACCGGCCACCCCGAAAAACGCCTGCCCAACATCGCTAGCTTCATTATGAACTACATCGAGGGCGAGGGGATGCTGCTGTCGCTGGACTTCGAGGAGGTCTGCGCCTCCAGTGGCTCCGCCTGTGTCAGCGGGTCGCTTGACCCGTCGCACGTGCTGATGGCAATGGGCTACCCTCATGCGGTTGCGCATGGCTCGTTACGCCTGAGCCTGGGCCGCGAGAACACCGAGGCCGAGATCGACCGGGTTATTGATCTGCTACCGCCAATTGTCGAGCGGCTGCGGGAGATGTCGCCGCTGTGGGCCGATGCCAAAAGCAAGGGCGAGGTGTGAGCGCGGGGGCGTTGCAGACGAAGGATGAGACAGCAATGCATGCCGAGAACGCCGTAACCGGCGCCGAAATCGAACATCTCAAACAAGAGCGCAATGCCGTCATCCTGGCCCACAACTACCAGCTCCCAGAGGTGCAGGATGTTGCTGACTTCCTGGGCGACTCACTCGGGCTAAGCAAGCAGGCGGCGGCCACTGACGCCGACGTGATAGTTTTCTGTGGCGTGCAGTTTATGGCCCAGACTGCCAAGCTGCTGTCTCCCGATAAACTAGTGCTTATGCCTGACCCTGAGGCCGGCTGCCCAATGGCGGATATGATAGCGCCTGAGCAGCTACGCGCGTTCAAAGCCCAGCACCCGGGCGCGCCCGTGGTCGCATACGTCAACACCACCGCTGAGGTGAAGGCGGAGGTGGACATCTGCTGCACCTCGGCCAACTCCGTGGAGGTTATTAGATCTCTGGATGCCGATACGGTGCTCTTCGTCCCGGACCGGTACCTGGCCCACTGGACCCAGGCCCACGTACCAGACAAGAAGATAATCCCCTACCCCGGTTTTTGCCACTCTCATCTAGGGATTGAGCCAGAGGCCATCCTGGCGCTCAAGCGTGAGCATCCGGAAGCCGTTGTCATCGTCCATCCAGAGTGCACCCCGGATGTCACTGAGTTGGCCGACCTGGTCGCCAGCACCAGCGGGATGGTCAGGTTCGTGCGGGAGACCGATGCCAAAGAGGTCATCGTCGGCACCGAGGTGGGGATGGTCTACAGACTCCAGCGCGAGAACCCTAACATCACCTACTATCCCGTCGAGGTGGCCATCTGCCCCGATATGAAGAAGACTACCTTGCCCAAGGTGCTTACCTCCCTCAAAGACCTCGTCTACGAGATTGACATTGAGCCTGAGATCGCGGCCGGCGCCCGCCAGGCGGTCGAGCGCATGACGCAGATAGGCACTTAGTGAGTTTTGCATAGGTGGAACTACATAAGTCACTTCCGGTAGGGTAAGCTTCCAGCTTGCCCGTGAGTTGCGCAGGCATGGTTCGACGGTTCGGCGAGCTCACCGTCCTGAGTTTACCGAAGGACCAGCTCACCATGGCCTGAGCTTGCCGAAGGCCAGGATACCTGCGCTACCCAA
>JALGTI010000077.1 GCA_029821455.1 Candidatus Zipacnadia bacterium
GTTACCAAAATCATCAAGTAGCAGGGACAGTTGGTTGCAATCTGAGAGGGCAGATGAGATAGATGCCGCAGACAAAGTTTGTGCTGGAGTGTAAAAAGTGCGGCTCTCAGAACTATACGACGTCCAAGAATCGTCAGAACGTTCAGGACCGCATTACGCTTAAGAAGCACTGCCCGCGTTGCAATAAGCACACAGAGCACAGCGAGACGCGCCTGCGCAGGTAGTGGTAGGGGCAGGGGCGTAGCTCAACTGGCAGAGCAGCGGTCTCCAAAACCGCAGGTTGTCGGTTCGAGTCCGGCCGCCCCTGCCAGGTGCTGGCGAGCGGCCGCGATGTCTGGCTGTGCTTTGCCTGGGATAGAGGGTCTATTCTGATGGAAAGAACTCGTCCGCCCGCCGCATATTGGGTGATATGCGTGGCGGTACTGGCCGCGTTAGGCGCGGCCCTCAATGCTCTGTACCAGCACTTCTTCGACTGGTGGGGTGTGTGGAACCTTAGTGACGCTAATGCCCCCGGCCGGGTTGCACTACTGGTGGGGACGGCGGCAGTATATGCTGGGCTGCTTTACCTGGTGTACACGAAGGCCGCGCGGATAATGCAGCCCTTCATTAATCTAGTGCGCTTTGTGGGCGATGTGTGGACCGAGCTACAGCGCGTGGTGTGGCCCAGCCACGAGGACACCTACGCCTTTACGGTCGTGGTCATCATTGCGGTGTTAGTGGTCGCGCTGTGGGTAGGGGTGCTGGATATGATCTGCGTACAGGTGATGTCCGGACTGTTCAGGTAGGCAGTCGTATTTAGGCCCCGGGGATATGTGATAAGTATGCAATGGTATGTAGTACACACGCTGACGGGCAAGGAGAATAAGGTCAAGGCTGCCATCGAAAAGATGGTGGAGGCGCGAGATTTGGGCCAGTATATGGGCCGTGTGCTGGTGCCGACTGAGACCGAGATACGCTCATCGGCCGGCAAACGCCGCGAGGTCAAACGCAAGCTATATCCTGGCTATGTGCTGGTAGAGATGGAACTAAGTGATGAGATGCGGCACCTAATTCAGGCCACTTCGGGCGTCACGCACTTTGTCTCGGCTTCAGACATGCCTGTGCCGCTGAAGCAAGAAGACGTGACCCGGATAATGCAGACTGTCGGCGAGGAGGGCCAAAAGCCTAAAACCATCTGGGAGGTAGGCCAGAGCGTTCGCATCATCGAGGGGCCCTTCAATGAGTTCAGTGGATCCATTACCGAGGTGAATGCCGAGCGCGAGACGCTCAAAGTCCTCATTTCTATCTTCGGCCGCGAGACACCGGTCGAGGTAGATTTCACACAGATAGAACGACTCTAGGCAGATGCGCTGAGGGATGTTGAGAGGCGGTCGTGCCTTTAGTCGGAGCGGCATCGTTGCTGCGACCCTGACTGCATCAGGCACAGACGAGTGCCTCGCCGCTGGGTTGTGGCGGGGTTGCTTGATTCTAAGGAGTAGCGAAAATGGCAAAGAAGATTCTGGCCGTCATCAAGCTGCACGTACCGGCTGGGAAGGCCAACCCGGCCCCACCAGTCGGGCCGGCTCTTGGTCAGCACGGCGTCAACATCATGGAGTTCTGCAAGGCCTTTAATGAGAAGACTGCTCAACAGATAGGTGATATTATCCCTGTGGAGTTGACGGTCTACCAGGATCGCAGCTTCTCGTTTATCTGCAAGACGCCACCGGCGGCCAGCCTGCTAAAGAGGGCGACCGGTCTGGAAAAGGCCTCAGGGGAGCCGAACCGTGAAAAGGTCGCCCAGATCAGTATGGACCAGGTGCGTGCGATCGCCGAGCAGAAGATGGCGGATCTGAACGCCCGCGATCTGGATGCCGCAGTGCAGATTATCTTGGGTACCGCTCGCTCGATGGGCATTGAAGTCGGCGAAGTTACTGAAGCCTATGAAGTCGGCGAAGCCACTGAAGTCAGTGCCGAGCAGGAGGTGAAGTAGGGTGGCCAAACACAGCAAGCGCTATGCCCAGGTAGCCGAGCAGGTAGACCGCAACCGGCGCTATACCATCGCTGATGCGGTCAAGCTGGCCAAGGAAACTGCCTCGGCCAGGTTTGACGAGACCGTCGAGGTGCATCTGAAGCTCAATGCCGATCCTGCCAAGGGTGAGCAGGCAGTGCGCGGCACGATGGTATTGCCTCACGGCACAGGCACTGTACCCAGGGTTGCCGTTTTTGCCGAGGGTGATGCGGCTGAGGCCGCCACGGAGGCCGGCGCTGACCGCGTTGGTGGGGAAGATTTGGTACAAGCCATTGACGAGGGCTGGGACGATTTCGATATACTGGTGGCGCACCCGGCGATGATGCGGCATGTCGGGAAGCTGGGTAAGAAGCTGGGCCCACGGATGCCTTCGAAGAAGTCGGGAAATATCACTGAGGACGTTGGGCAGGTGGTAGCGGAACTTAAGGCCGGCAAGATTGAATACCGGATGGACCGGGGCGCAGTAATCCACCTGCCGATCGGCAAGGCATCGTTTACTGAGGAGCAGCTAGTTGAGAACCTGGTGGCCCTACTTGGTACTGTCAACCGGGTGCGCCCGGCCGCAGTCACCGGACGCTTTATCACCTCGCTGACCATTGCCACCTCGATGGGGCCGGGTATCAAGATAGACCTGGCCGACCCAATGGCAAAGGCCTCGTAGGAGGGCAATTCAGAGAGGGTATCGCTTCCCGCGCCGGGCTGCTCAAGCTGAGCTTCCCGGCGCTATGGCTTTCTCCTTGTTTTGTTGCGTGCCAGTCCGTACTTTTCCGGAGGTAGTCATCTTGCTCTCTGCGCCCTGGTTGTGCTATACTAAGGCTGACAGAGCGCTCGCCCTGCGTTGCGCGTGATGTCCAACAGTTTCGGGCCAACACCCTCATTAAGGGAGCCCGGCGCCATAAGTGGCGTGGCAGCCCCGTTCGGGGAATCGCAAAGCTTGTGGGAGGGCACCCACCTTGATGTAGGGCACGAATACTCGCGGACGCACGGCTCCGGCGGGGCGTCGCTCCTTTAGGGGACCGTGATAGCTGCTAGGCAAACCTTCAATTGCTGCAAACTCCCATAGCGTCTGTGCTCGCCTAACGAAGACATACGGAACTACAGTTAGGTCCTGAGCGTTATTGCGAGTGATCGGTATCTGCTGCTCAATTGGACCAGATTTTGGAGGTGATTGTATGGAACTACTTGTGGGTTTCAGCACCCATGACGGTGAACACCTCATAGATGACCACGCCGGGATGGCGACTTACTTCGATGTGTACAGGTTGAGTAAGGACAATGCCGAGTTTGTCGAACGCCGCGAGAATTCCAAGTATCCCGGTGACCCCGCTAAGATGCACGGGGATCCGCAAAAGGCCCAAGCATCCCTCAGTGCGCTTAAGCACCTGGATGTATGGGCGAACAAGAAATTCGGCCCCAATATTACACGTTTGCTCAAAAAGATAATGTGTGTGGTCGTGAGGACCGATAGCATCTCGGAGGCTATCAAGCTACTTCAGTGCGATTTCGATGCCGTCGCTGAGCAGTGCGCCAAGGGCGAAGATAGAAAGCATCTGGTCCTCAGGTCCCAAGAGAGGTAAGCCGGGTAGTCGAGCAATGGATAACCCAGCTAGGAAAGAAGCATAGAAATGGAAACACGCAGGCTGGGCAAGACCGAACTACAAGTTTCCCGCATCGGGTTCGGTGGAATGACCATACCGGGGGTGAGCAAGGAGCAGGCGGTCGCAACCGTCCACAAGGCCCTCGACCTGGGTATCAACTTCATTGACACTGCCCGTGCCTATGGCAACGGCGACAGCGAGGCAAAGATCGGCGAGGTTATGAGGACCCGCCGCGACGAATGCTACCTCAGCTCCCGCTCACCGAAGATGGATTATCAGGGGATGCAGGCTGCCATAGATGAGAGCCTTAGGACCCTGGGGGTCGATTATATTGACCTGTACGAACCGCACGATGTCTCCAGAACGGATATGTATGAGCGGCTGATGTCTGAAGATGGTGCTCTCAAAGCCCTTCACGAGGCCAAACAGGCCGGCAAAATCAGATTAATCGGCGTCACCGGGCATAACTGGGGGCTGATGCAGAAGCTGCTGCAAAGTGGAGAGTTTGATGCCGCCCTCGTCACCTATAACATCGCCAACCGCGAGGCGGAGACGGAGGTCATCCCACTGGCCAAGCAGCTCGATGTCGGGTTATTTGTGATGAAGGTCTTCGGCAATTCGCGGCTGTTTGAGCTGAGTCCGCCGGATGAGAATAGGAAACCAACCGTTGATGAGTGCCTGCGCTTCGCCCTCTCCAACCCGGACTTCCCTATGATTCTCACCGGGGTGAAATCGCCCGAAGAGATAGAGCAAAATGTCTCAATCGCCAATACCTATGCGCCTCTCACCGAGGCGGAGCAGAAGGCGATCAGGCAGTTCGGCGACCGCCTGGGCCGTGGGTATTGTTACGGATGCAACTACTGTATGCCCTGCCCAGCGGAGATACACATCCCGGGCATCTTGCAGCTTCTCGAGTACCAAAAGCGCATCAATTGGGAGTGGCCACAGGGCCCTGAGCGCTACGCCGAGTTCGACAAGACCATTGACGACTGCCTCGACTGTGAACAGTGCGAGGAGGCCTGCCCGCAGAATTTGCCGATCAGAGAGCTACTCCACGAGGCCAAGGAGAAGTTTAGCCAGGCAGTCTGAGGCCCACGGGCAACAGGTGATCCACAATGCTTGTAGAAACAGACTAGCGGCATTCCCGTGTGTCCATTCTCTGGGTTTGGCTTACATAGGGAGGCGGCACGACATGTCATCTAGATCCCACCAGAAGTCGAAGAGACAGGGTAGTACCCGGACGACTACGGTCATCGTGATGGCATTGATTGCCATCGGCCTCATCGTGGTGTACTATTCTTCCGATAGGGATACGTCCACCCACCAGACTCCGCCGCCTGTGACCGTCGCCGGGTCACACACTGCTCACCAAAGCGCAGCGAATGCACCGATCGCTAGAGAAGAAGAGGTGGCAGAGCCGGCCAAAGAGGGCGAGCTGCTCGAACTCCGGGAGGCCGACTTCCAGCGGGAGGTGCTGGATGCGAAGCTGCCTGTGCTGATGGACTTCTGGGCCCCGTGGTGCGCTCCGTGCCGAATGGTAGAGCCAACCCTCAAAAGCCTGGCTAAGCGCTATGCTGGTAAGGTGAAGATAGTGAGGGTGAATGTGGACGACAACCCGGGCCTGGCCAGAAGGTACAATATCGAGGCTATACCGACACTCATTATCATAGAAGATGGCGAGATCGCGCATCGCAGCCTGGGAGTGCAGCCAGAAGAGAAGATCGCGGCCGCAATTGACGAGGCCCTGGCAGAGTGAGCTGTGGCGACCCAGATACGAGAGCGCTGCCCGGGGAGGCCGGGGCTTGGAGGGGGCAATGGACCTATTCGAGACCAGCACGGGCCAGGCGAATGTGCCATTGGCCACGCGGATGCGGCCCTCTGCCCTGGAAGAGATGCTCGGCCAGCAGCACCTGCTGGGCCCCGGATCAATCCTGCGCAAAGCCATCGAGGGTGATACGCTCCCCTCGATGATATTATACGGGCCGGCTGGTACCGGCAAGACTACGTTGGCCGTGATCATTGCCCGGCGCACCGCTAGCCACTTTGAACTCCTCTCGGCCGTCTCTGCCGGCGTGGCCGACATCCGCAAGGTAGCTAGTGAGGCAGATGAACGCCGCAACTTCCACGAACAGGGCACCATACTTTTTCTTGACGAAATCCACCGCCTCCACAAGGGCCAGCAGGATGCCCTGCTGCCGTATGTGGAGCACGGCACCTTCACCTTGATCGGTGCCACCACCGAAAACCCGTACTTCACGATTATCACCCCCTTGCTATCGCGTTGTCGTCTGTTTGCACTGCATCCCCTGGAGCCGGATGAATTACTCACCTTGATGCAACGGGCGTTGGCAGATGAAGAGCACGGCGTTGCCAGCCTGCAGCCGGCTGTGGATGAAGAGGCGCTGACGCATATTGCTGAGAACGCCGGCGGCGACGCCCGCGTGGCGCTCAGCGCTGTGGAGCTGGCCCTCTTGACTACCGCTCCCGGCAAAGACGGCCGGCGGCACGTCGGTGTACATGAAGCCGAGGAGGCACTGCAGCGCCCGGTGGTTAAGTATGACCGGGCCGGCGATGAGCACTATGACACCATCTCAGCATTCATCAAGAGCATGCGTGGGTCGGACCCAGATGCAGCCATCTACTGGCTGGCGAAGATGCTGGAGGCCGGAGAGGACCCCCGCTTCATCGCTCGCCGCCTCATCATCCAGGCTGCCGAGGACATCGGATTGGCGGACCCGATAGCTCTACAAGTTGCGGTGGCAGCCGCCGATGCTGTAGAATATGTGGGGATGCCGGAGGCGCAGATTCCTCTGGCAATGGCAACATTGCACCTGGCAACGGCGCCGAAGAGCAACTCATCGTACAAGGCAATAGCGTCGGGGCGAGACCTGGTACGCAAAGAGGGTGGAGGTCAAGTGCCGGGTCATCTGGCCGGTGGGCCCCGGGTCGAGGAGAGCAGCGGCCAGTACCTATATCCACATGACTATCCCGGCGGCTGGGTCAAGCAGGGCTATTTGCCACCAGAGGCTAGGGGGGTCACGTTCTATGAGCCGGGCTCCAATGCCCGCGAGCAGAGGATTGCTAAGTACCTGCGCCAACTCAAGGGCGAGCACAGTGGCGAGGCTGAGCCATCGCAATAGACTGGCGTAACGATCCGATATGGGGGACTGATGCCTGTGAAGATGACTGCTGAAGTCCAGGATGAGTGGCTGGGGGTAGTCAAGCTCACTGGAGAGCTGGATGCCTACAGTGGAGCGGAATTCCGGGAGGTTATCGAGACGCTGATGGCTGGCGCCACCGCGTTCCTGCTGGTTGACCTGATGGCCCTGGAGTACATAGACAGCGTGGGGCTAGGTATTCTGATGGGTGGGGCGAAACGCGCCAGGCAGCAGGGCGGGGAGATCGCGGTTGTCTGCGAGCGTGCCAACCTCCGGCGGGTATTTGACATCTCCGGGACCGCCGAACTGTTGAACGTGCGCGACAGCTATGACGAGGCTCTGGCGGTGCTGGCCGCAAAACGCCAAGGCGGGACCAGCGACGCGCCGGGGGAGGCTGAGTAATATGGCTGGCAACGGCGAATGTGTGAAGTTGGTAATCCCCTGCCATCCTAAGTATGTTGCCGTGGTGAGACTGGCGCTGACGGGAGTGGCCGCCCGCACCGACCTGACGGTTGACGACATTGAGGACGTGAAGGTGGCTGTCTCGGAGGCTTGCACCAACGTGATTGATCATGCCTTTGCCGATGAAGAGACGGGGGACAAGCGCCCTCCCATTGAGATCGTGTTTTACCCAAGGGATGAAGAAGTGCTGGTGGAGGTGACCGACGAGGGCAGTGGCTTTGACCCCAAGCGGGTGGTGCTAGCGGATGACGTGTTGGGAGATAAGCAGGGCGGCCTGGGATTGTATCTGATGCAACGGCTGATGGATAAGGTGGAGGTGCAAAGCGCCCCGGGCAGCGGCACGAAGATCAAAATGATCAAGCGTGCGTCAAGGTGAACACAATGTCCTCTGAGTGGGACGATGTTTCAACCAACGAGCTGTTCCGTCGCCTGCGTGAAACGGAGGCGACGGAGTTGCGCGAATACCTCGTAGAGCGCCACGAGGGACTGGTGCGGCACGTGGCCAAGGGCTATCTCACCTCCGGCGAGTCCTATGAGGATATTGTCAGCGTGGGGCATGTGGGATTGATAAACGCCGTGGACCGCTTCGACCCGGACCGGGGCACCAAGTTTGCCACCTTTGCCGTCCCCACCATTCGCGGTGAGATTCAACGCTACTTCCGGGACCAGACGTGGGGCATCCGCGTGCCGCGACGCATCCAGGAGCTCTCAATCCGCGTCCGCGAGATGCGGGAGTGGCTGTGCCAGGAGCGCCGCCACGCACCGACGTACAGCGAGCTAGCCCTGGCCTTGGGCGTCTCAGAAGAAGATGTTATCGAGGCAGTGGAAGTCGGACGTCAGTACGAGTTACTCAGTATCAATACCCTCGAAGGTGAGGGCAAGGGTGACGAAAGCGGGTCATTGACTGAACGAACTGGTGAGGAAGACCCAGATATCGAAATGATTGGCCGCGAAGACGAAATCCGCCGTGCGTTGGCTCATCTCCCCGAGCGCGAGTCTGTTATCATCGTTTTGCGCTTCTTCCGCGATATGTCCCAGCAGGATGTGGCCAATCGCCTCGGCATTTCTCAGATGCACGTGTCCCGCCTGCAGCGCCGCGCCCTTGAGCATCTGAGGCCGCTGCTTGATCAGACCCCAACATAGCCGGTCGCAGGACGCGAGCCGGAGATAAAGCCAATGACAAGGCAGCAGTGGAGCAAAGTGGCCTCAGCGGTTTTTGTCGGTGCAGTCACGGCGATCGGCTTTTGTGTGCTGGTGGTGCGGCTGTATCCTGTGCTCTGGATGCTGGGTGTGGCGCTGCTGATTGCCTATGTGCTGGACCCGGTGTTGGATCGCTTGCAGCGGCGTGGCTGGACACGGGCCCAGGCGGTGTGGTTTGTGCTGGTCTCGGCAATTGCGCTGTTCAGTATCCTGGCAGCAATTGTGGTACCGCAACTGGTCGGCCAGGCCCAGCGAGCTGCCCGGAACTGGGAGTCCTACAGCGACAGCGCCGAAGGCATCTTTGAACGCACCCGCACCGAATTGGAAGCCTATGTGCACAAGCAGTACCCCGGCGTGGAACTAGCGCCTTACTTGGACGAGAAAATCGGTCAGTTCAACGAATGGGCGGCCAGCGCCTTGCCGGCTGCTCTCGGTTGGCTGACTAGCCAACTGGTCGGCTCGGTCCTAATCATTGGAGTGGCCCTCATCGTTACCCTGATGACTTTCCACTTCATGATGGTGCTCGATCCGTTCCGGCGAACTGTCGCAAACCTGTTCGGGAGCGGGCAACAAACGGTGCGCGAACTCGACCGCGAGGTCACCGCGATGCTCGGCCAGTATCTGCGGGGCCTGGTCACCACCTGCGTGTCCATTGCCATCGTCACTGCGATGCTGCTGTCCATCGTGGGGATTGTCTTCGGCACCGACTACGGCCTGCTGATCGGATTGCTGGCCGGCGTTGGATATGTCATTCCCCTTATCGGCCCCGGCAGCGCCGGCGTCCTGGCCGGCTTTTTCGGCTACTTCACCGCTGAGCACCACGCCCTCCTGGCCTGTATCATCAGTGTCGTCATTATCTGGCTGACTAATCAGATGGGTGACTTGCTGTTGATGCCGCGGATTGTCGGACGCAGGGTTGGCCTGCACCCGCTGGTTATCATTACTGCGCTGCTATGCGCTTATCAGTTGTGGGGCGTGCCGGGGGTAATAATCGCCACGCCAACGGCGGCCAGCATCAAGATCATCCTCGCCCGCTGGCTGCCCCTTAAGGGTGTCGAGGAGGGCGCTGTGCCGCCCAAGGACGAGCCGCTGCTGCTAGACATCGGCGCGGCTCTCGGCAAAGCCTACGCCGCTGCCGGAACTGTGACGCACAGGTTGGGCGACCTCCTCCTTGGCGAGGAGCCCTCCGCCCCGGATGAAACCGAACCACAAACGACTGAGGACGAAGACACAGAATGACGAGTCAGCAACTTCGGGAACTATTTCTTGATTATTTCGCACAGCGCGATCATGTCATTCGCCCTAGCGCCCCGCTGGTGCTGCGCGATGACCCCACCAGCTTCTTCACCAGCGCCGGTGTCCAGCCCTATATGAACGCCTTCAGGGGCCTGGAAGCCCCGCCTGCGCCCCGGGCCGTCAGTTGCCAGAAGTGCTGCCGCACCAGCGACATTGAAAATGTGGGGGTGCACAATCGCTATCACACGTTCTTCGAGATGCTGGGTAACTTCTCGTTTGGTGACTACTTCAAGAAAGAGGCTATCGAGTACGGCTGGGAGTTCGTGACTGATGTCCTCAGACTCGATAAGGACCTTCTCTACATCACCGTGTTCGAGGAAGATGACGAGGCCGAGGAGCTATGGCACAAACATATCGGCGTGCCGCTGGAGCGTATCTCCCGCTTTGGCCGCACCGACAACTGGTGGCCGCAGGTACGCTGGGAGGGGCCGTGCGGTCCGTGCAGCGAGATCCACTTCGACCTGGGGCCCGAGTTCGGGTGTCCCGGAGGCTGCGAGTTCGGCTGTGAAAAGTGTGACCGCTATCTGGAGCTGTGGAACCTGGTCTTCCAGCAGTTCACCGAGGCGGAGGATGGAAGCCTGACGCCGCTGCCGGCCGCCGGCGTTGATACAGGGATGGGCCTGGAGCGCCTGGCGCTGGTGATGCAGGGCAAGCGCAGCACCTGCGAGACCGACGAACTGTTCGCGATTATGCAGGCGGCCCTCGTGCAGATAAACGAACAGTCAGGCCGCAGCTATGCTTACGGTGATGATCGTGAGGGTGACATTGCCCTCGCCGTCATCTGCGATCACCTGCGCGCTGTAGCCTTTCTGATGGCTGATGGGGTGGTGCCCTCCAATGAGGGGGCCGGATATGTCCTGCGCAGGCTCATCCGCCGCGCGTTTCGCTCCGGGCGCAAGCTCGGCGCTGATGACCTGTTCCTGCACCAGGCGCTCCCCTCTGTGCGGGAGCAGATGGGCGAGGCCTACCCGGAACTGAACCAGCGAACTGACTACGTGACATCAATTCTGCGTGCTGAGGAGGAGCGCTTCGCCCAGACCCTCGAGCAGGGCATGGCCCGCTTTGAGGAGATCGCCGAGGACCTCCAGAAGCGTGGTGAGACGACGGTCTCGGGCAAGCAGGCCTTCGAGCTATATGACACGTTCGGCTTTCCGCTGGACATCACCAAGGAGCTGGCTGCCGAGCACCAGCTCACCGTGGACGAAGAGGGCTTTGTGGCGGCAATGCAAGAAGCGCGCGAGAAATCAAGAGGGAAGAAGATAGGGCTGCAGGGGTTGTGTGGAAGGTCACGTTTGTAGGATATGAGACGACAGAGGCAGACGGCGAGGTGCTCGACATCCTTAGGGATGACGCAGATGTGAATGAGCTTCGTCCGGGGGAGAGAGCGACTGTGGTTCTGCGTCACACACCTTTCTACGCAGAACACGGCGGCCAGGCCGGCGACACGGGACAGATTATTGCTGGGGATAGCGTGTTTGGTGTTGAGCAGACGCTGGCCGAAGGCGACATCATCTTGCACATCGGCACGATGCAGCGCAATCATACCGCCACCCACCTGATGCAGGCTGCCCTGCGCCAGGTCCTGGGTGACCATGTGAGGCAGGCCGGCTCCCACGTCGGCCCCGACCGGCTGCGCTTTGACTTCTCCCACCACCAGGCTATCTCCCAGCAGCAGCTTGACCAGGTGGAGGACATCGTCAACGGCTGGATCGTGGAGGCGATGCCGGTCACCTGTGTCAATATGCCCATTGAAGAAGCCAAAGACAAGGGCGCAATCGCTCTATTTGGCGAGAAGTACGGCGACATTGTGCGGACTGTGCAGGTTGACGAGGGCCGCGTGAGTCTGGAGCTATGCGGTGGGACACACTGCTCTAACACCGGCGAGATCGGCCTCTTCAGGATTCTGTCCGAAAGTAGCGTCGCAGCCGGGACCCGGCGCATCGAGGCTGTCACGGGTCTGGAGGCAGCCTGCCACAGCCGGGAAGTCGAGCAGCAGCTTCTCAGCATCGCACGACATCTGAGGGCGACGCCTGATGAGATCCTGGACCGCGTTGAGGCCTTAGAACAGCGCATTAAGGAGCTACAGGACGAGGTCAAGGCAGCCCGGCAGATGAGCGCGGCGACCAGTCTCGACGATGTGCTTACCTCGGTGCAGGAGATAGATGGCGTCAAGTTCATCGCCTGGCACGCAGAGGGCGCGGATGCTGAGGCGGTCAGCGCGATGGCTGACGACCTGGCGGCCAGGATTGACGGCGGGATCGTCTTCCTGGCCGGAACGCCGGGCGACAGGGCGGTCTTCGTCTGCAAGGTTGACGAGGCGCTGGTGAAGGTAGGCTACAAGGCCGGTGATATTTTGAAGGCGGCGGCCGCCGCCGCTGGTGGCAAAGGCGGGGGCAAGCCGACCTTCGCTCAGGGCGGCGGCGAGGCAGAGAAGGTCGAGGCAGCACTGCAAGCAGCCGCCGAGGCAGTGGCATCCAGGGGAGGATAAAATGCGGACACTGGCGCTGGATGTCGGCGAAAAGCGCATCGGCGTGGCTATCAGCGATGAGACCGGGACAATTGCTCTGCC
>JALGTI010000478.1 GCA_029821455.1 Candidatus Zipacnadia bacterium
CCGGGGCCTGTTCCAGAAGCGTGCCGCCCCTTTGAGACTCCTCGCGGTGCCGATTGATAAAATGCGCCGTCAACCTTGAGCCTTTGCGCATCAACGCAACTTCCACGCACGGAGGCGCAGTGATCTCGATCTTCTTGTCGGGTGCAATGAGGCGCAGCAGGTTGCGCGCCAGATACTTGAGGTGTGGGTTGTTCTTGCGCCAGTAGCTGCTGAACAACTCGCCTGCCACGTAGGCCACCTTGCCCTTGCCAAAGTCGTTGATGAACACCGCACCATAGCCGCTGTCAGGGCCTGGTGGTGCGTCGCCGAAGGCAAACAGGTCACCATGCTTGTCTATGTCCAGCGGATGCACCAGGCGGGCCACGGCGCAGGCAGTTGTGGGCTGTACAGTAAGGAATCGGCCATGCAGCAATAGCGGCAGGTCCCGAATATCCTGAGTTATCTCATCATCAGTAAGGCGGATATAAGCATAATTGATGCCCCAGGGGTTATCGGCAGAGGTCTCATCGGCCACAGGCCGAGAGTAGGCATACTCGCCCTCAAGCTGCACGCCAAAGAGGTCCGCCAGTCCGAAGTTATCCAGCAAGCCGCCCTCGTCATCACCGGCAGAGGTGGCATAGGTGGCGAGGACTGCGCCGCCATCGGCCACAAACTGCCTGATCGCTTCCTGCAGTTCGGGCACAAGCGGGCCCTGGTCAGGGAGTATCAAAGCGGTGCATTCCTTGATAGCCCCTGGCAGCACCGCGTCGGATAGAATTGTACAATGCCAGCCATTCTCGATGATAGCCCGGTGCGCCCCACGAATCGCCTCCATACCCCGCTCACTACGACTGGCGGAAGCAGCGGTGTGGAGGATGCCGATGTCGTGCACGACCTCCCCACCCTGCAGATGCTTTTCCATCGCCTCGACCACCTCAAACGCCTCGCCAAGGCACCTGCAGACTTCGTCCTCCATCGTGCCATCGGGATACAGCTTGCTGCCCACCCAGCATAGGCCGCCGAGCGCTATGGTCTGGCCCCAGAGCTGCTTGAGCGTGTCGGCGGGCACCAGCGACCAGTCAGGCCAGGAGTTGACATAGTGGGTGGGCATCAGATCAAATGGTTTGTTCAGCACATCATTGAATCTAACGTTGAGACTCACGTCCAGGGGCTGCGAGGCCTCGCCTATCAAGTAGTCCACGAACTCCGGCGGGTCCGAGGGCGCCCATACCGTGCCCAGGCCGTTGCAGCCGATGACTGCCTCCGGATTGATGCTGTGCACCAGGTCAGCGCACTTCTTGACAAACTCCAGGCGTTTGTCGCTCACCCAGTCCAGATAAGCCCAGTAGGCCTGCTCATCATCGGCGACCGGGATCTCGTGGCCGGTTTCCTTATGATACAGACGCCGGCATTCAGCGCAACAGCAGGGCCGCGTCCACGTGTGATCCAGGAAGAAACCATCCACCGGATAGCGCTCTGCTATCTCCCGGAGCTGGGGCAGGACCATCTGTTCAGTGTAGGCGGCGTTGTAGCACAACACTGGCTGCTGACATGCGCTCCACATCACCGGCCCCTTCCCTTCGTCCAGCAGCCACTCCGGATGGGTCTGAGCGGCGTAACCATCTATCCCGACCGTGTAATAGGCCAGCACGCGGATGCCGGCGGCCTTGCAGGCCGCAGCTATGTCGCCCAGCAGGTCGCCTTTCATTCCGGGATGCTTGAGGCCGATGCTGGTATCGTAGTAGCAGTGGCCGAAGATGTCCTTGGCAAAGAACTGGACACAGTTGAGCCGCGCCCGTCGCAACTGGGCGATGAACTGCTCAGCATCGAAGCGCCCGCCAATGCCCCTGACAAAGGGCGGATTGTCAAAGTCCCAGTGAATCTTGCGCGTGGCTGTCTGATACCAGGTCACAGCGGCCATTCTTTCGCCAGAAAGCCTAAGGGGCATTCCTAGCCGGCACTCTATCCAGCCAGTAGACCACTCCCGCCAAGTCATACGACATCATGTCAGCCAGGTCGGGATCCTGGGTCACATACGCCCCATACGCTTGGGCAGCGGCGATGTTGAGACTGAGATTAGCCACAGGCGTGAAGCCGTCGCCGCCGCGTAGATATGGGTTGGGCGAGTAGTAGTAGTCAATGTTTGGCGCTGCGTTGGTGTGGTGCGGGTCATGGGCCTCGGCGTAAATCGCCTCTCCGATGCGGGTGATGCCAGCAGCGGCGCGTTGGTCGCCGGTCAGCAGATGATACTTGCGCAGCCCTGTACAGAGGATGCCATCCATAAACGGCGTGCTGCCCATATGCGAGACGCTGCCATGGTTCTCGATGTACGTGCCGCGACGTGGCTCCAGATAGTCCAGGGCGATCCCCGCCAGCAGCTTTGCATGGGTCATATACTTGTCTTGCAGTGTCTCCTGCCAGGCGCGCAGTACGACCCCTAGCGGCCAGCCCTGCTCGCGGGATGACTTGCCACGCCCAATGTGTGGGCTGCTCTCCACGTAGTTGGAGATGCCCACGCCGTATTTGAGGCCATCGGGATCGCCAGTCAGGTTCCAGTGGTCGAAGGCGCCGTCGCAGTTCTGTATCAGGCCGTAGCAGGGGGTGTCTGACTGGTCACCCCAGTAGCCATGCATGGCGCCGACTGCGCACCCCGCGACGCCGCCCTCAGGCATCCAGTGACAGATGTCAACATCGAAGTGATGCCGCACCGACCGCTCAGCGCGGTCAAACCAGCGGCGCTCCCCTGTCATTGCGTAGAGGCTGTAGATCGTGTGGAGGGTGTTCCAGTAGAAGTTGTCCCAATTCGGGTATTCACCGAACAGCCGGATGCCCTCCTTGCAGGCCTCGAAGTACGGGTCGAGCACTCCCTGGATTTTTGCGTAGACTTCGGGGTGATCCTGCGGCGTGATCTTGGGCAGTTCACCCCACACAAAGCTGTCGCGAATCTGCTTGCTGACATCCAGCCGAGGTGGTGTCTCGATCAAAGCAGCCAGCTTGCCACAGTCTTCATCACTGGGTTGTTCAGGCGTGATCGCCAGCCAGATTTCGTGCGTCTTAGCCTCGCCGGGGTGGGTGTCGTAGGTGGGGAGGCGTTCGTCATCGGGCTTGAAAAGTTGGAAGTCAACGCCCTCGGTGGTGGTCTCGATGCCAATGGGCCAGATCTGTGCGAAGTAACGCACCACAGCGGTGAGATAGGACTCCCGCGAGGTGAGCATCGCCCAGCCCTCGCCCGAGGAGATCGGTTGCGCGTCCGCGACCGCCAACTTGAGGCCGTAGGCATCGGTCACGAAGGTCTCTTCGGGGCGCTCGTTCGTTATGGTGAATTGCAGCCGGACGTAGGGACAATCGGCGAAGACAGTCACCCGCAGCCGGCAGCTTCCGTATCGCTCTCCGCCATCCGTGACCAGCTCGCCCTCAACCTGCATCTCCACGCGCTGAGC
>JALGTI010000479.1 GCA_029821455.1 Candidatus Zipacnadia bacterium
CATCGAAGCAACCATCGGATAAAGAGGGTGTGATAATGGCCAAGAGCGAGAACCCGCGTCTACCTGTGTTCAGGCCGCGAGCTGAGGGTCTCCAGCAGATGCTTGGGGCCTTGGAGGCTCAGGTGATGGAGACCATCTGGGCCAGCCCCGAGGCGGTGTGTGTTGATGATGTACGCCGGGCGTTAGCCAGACGCGGCAAGAACGCCGCTTACACTACGGTAATGACCACTCTGGCCCGCTTGTACAAGAAAGGCTTGCTGGGTCGGGAGACACGGGGGAAAGCCTACTACTACACTGCCCAGGTCTCACGCAGGGAGCTAGGTTCGACGATGGCGCAGCAGGTGATAGATGGTCTGTTGGCCACCTTCGCCGAGCCGGCGATGTCGTACTTTGTGGATGCACTGGGCGACAGCGATCCCAGCAAGCTCGACCTGCTGACCACACTCATCGAAAAGAAGCGGGAAGAGAAGCAGGAGGACGATTAGCTTGACGGTGCTGCTAGTGGGCGGCACTATGGCCGTCGGCATTGCGGCGCTGCTTAGTCTACTGCTCTATCTGCCCGCCCTGGCAATTGTCGAGACGATTTCACCCCGTAGGCCAGCGCTGCGAGCCCTTGTGTGGCTCGCGGCACTGCTGATTCCGCCACTCATTAGCCTGGCAGGCGCCGGCCTTGGCCTGGCCCGCAGCTCGTTCCATCCCCTGCTCTCCCCGCACGCAGGCGCCATCCGCAGCCACATCTGCATCGGGCCCTGGTTTGAGGGACCTGATGGCGCGTGGCGCGCGCAGCTCCTTTCAGTGCTCGCGGCGGCGTTCATCGTGGCGGCATTGATGCGCCTTGTCCTAGGCGCGTTCAACTCAGCACGCTTGTCTCGACTCCTGATGGAGACAGGGGCCAGGCTCGAGGGTGATTGGGGGCAGGGAGAAGTGCCCCTATATCCGGCACCCGGCGAGGGCCCGGGCGTGCTGTGTGTAGGGCTATGGCGGCCGGTCATTGCAGTGGGTGCCGTGGCAGCGGACCGGCTCAGCGCCGAGCAACTACGCGCGGCCATCGCGCACGAGGTCGCCCATGCCCGTAGACGCGACAACCTGGCCGACCTACTGTGCGCTGGCTGCGTCACGCTCGTGGCCTTTGCCCCCACTGCCCACCTGTATCGCCACTACTGGCGGCGTGAAGCCGAGCAAGCCTGTGACCGGCTGGCGGCAGCCGCCGCCGGTACGGGTAATGTGGCTGAGGCCCTTCAAGCCCAGGTGGCACAGGCCGGGGCCAGTGGCAAAATGCCGATTCCCCAGTCTATCGCCCAAGTGCAAGCGCGCCTTAGTGCCCTTGCCGACCTCGATGAGGCTGACAGCGGCGGCAAAGACAGCCAGCAAACAGCGGCGCTTGCCCTCACGTTTGCGGTCATCGCTGCCTTGACGCTTGGCCTGGCTGTAGTGGTGACCCTCCCCCAGGTTATGGACAGCCTGCACTGTGCCGCTGAGAGCTTGATGGCAGCGCTCACTAACCCCTAGCTGCTAAGGAGGAGTTCCCTCCGCTCCCGCGAATTGAGGTGGCCGGTCGTCATCTCCCATTCCAGGAACCGCTAATCTGCTTCACCATGGATAATCTGCAACATCCTCGGACCGGCTTGCGTGCTCACAACAGGGTTCGCATTGTGGTGCTGTCACTGGGGCACACGGTCGCTGATGCCTACATCTCCACCATTACACCTCTGTGGCCGGTCATCGCCAGGATGTTTGCTCTCACTCAGGCCCAGACTGGCTGGTTGATACAACTCCTGAGCCTGGTCGGGAATCTGGGCCAGCCGTTCCTGGGCTATCTGATGGACCGCTATCGCCTGCGGCGCCTCCTAATTGTGGCAGTGTTGTTGTCAGCGTTTTTCCTGAGTACCTTTGGATATATCCCCGGTTTCTGGCCAATGATGGGATGGCTGGCAGTGGGCTTCCTGGGGGTCGCGCTCTATCATCCGAGGGCCGGGGCCGTGGCCGCTGCCGTTTCTGGCCGGCGGCGTGCCCTGGGGATGGCGCTGTTCGGGGCAGGCGGCTCGCTGGGGTGTGCCTTGGGTAACTATCTTGGCCCGGTTTTCTACAACATCAACAGTTCGCTCACGGGGCTGGTCTATGCGATGCCCGTAGGCCTGGCAATGGCGGCCGCATTGCTCATCATCAATCCAGAGTCAGCCGATGATGCGCAGCAGACGCCTGCCTTCAGCTTCCGCAAGGGCTTTCTACCCCATCTGCCTATTGTGGCGCCGCTGTTCATGGTGATGCTGCTGCGCGCAACGACTACAATTGCGTTCAATTCGTTCATACCGTTCCTCGTTGATGCCCGAGGCCTACCTCTGGCAGTAGCAGGGGCGGCAGGCCTATTCTTCCTGGGGGGTGGAGCGCTCGGGGGACTCTTTGGCGGCCGCATGTCCGAGTGGAGCGGGCCGAGGGCGATTACCGTCATATCGCTGTTCCTGAGCGTGCCACTACTTTATGGCTCACTGCACACACTCGGATGGCTGTTTCTGATCGCTCTGTTTGCAAGTGGACTGATTCTGCGGTCAGCGGAGTCGGTCAACATCGCCCAGACCCAGCACATGGTGCCCGAGGGCCAGAGCCTGGCGACATCGCTGGGGATGGGCCTGGTGTGGGGAATTGGCGGCTTCATCACGCCGCTGGTGGGGAAGCTCTCTGACCTCCACGGCCAGGTCTATGCCCTGACGTGGGTGTTATGCCTGCCGGTGATAGCGGCGATAATTGCTTTCTTCATCAAAGCACCCGCTGGCTCCAGATAGCCTACTCAGGGCCTGCGCTCTTCCAAAGCGGACCCCGCCTCCGCATCCCCCAACGACCCGCCCATCGTCACAACCTGGGACAGCCCCGTCATTTATTCGGCGTGAACTCGGCCTGAAACTCCTGGCAGGAGGCCGGGCGAGGTGCCTACCGCTGGCTGGCACCAATCGCCGCCTTGTAGACTTCAATCTTCATCGGTTTGCCACGCTCATCCAGATAGACTTCTACCAGGTCAGCGCGGCGCTTGCGCCGCTGCCAGCCGCGCTCTTTGACGATGGCGTCCATAGCCGCCGCGATATGGCGTTCCTTTTCGCGTGTCAGGGCCGGTCGCGGGAAGCCCTCAGCGAGGATGTCAACCTCGCCATGCTTAGTCATTATGTTAGTGGCCAGGATCTTGTAGCCCTGGCGGCGCAGGTGCCTGGCGGCGGCCCGCTCAGCTTTCGCGCCCAGTCTTTGCCTGGGGGTGGACGTCAGCCAGTGAGGCTGCCGACCAAATAGCGCTTGCCAGACACTTCTCAGCCAGCCAAGTACGCTGTTCTTTGATGGCTTCCCTTTCCCTTTACGCACCTGCTTCATCTGCAAT
>JALGTI010000078.1 GCA_029821455.1 Candidatus Zipacnadia bacterium
CCTGGCACTTCATTGATGCCGAGCAGGAGTTCGTTGACAAGTTCCTGACCCGCGCCATCCGGGCCAATAGCTCCTATGAGGGCTATCCCGTGGCCACCTCAATGACCCGCCAGCTTATCGCCCGCAAGGTGGCCGAGTTCGCCGTCGCGCAGGGCTGTGATGCCATCTGCGAGGGCTCCACCGGCAAGGGCAATGACCAGTATCGGATGCACAATGTCTTCTCCCTGTTCGCGCCGGGGCTGAAGGTTGTCCTGCCCGTCCGCGACTTCAACTTCACCCGCGAAGATGAAAAGCAGCTCTCCGAGCAGTACGGTATCCCCTACAAGGCCGGCATCGGCGACGACCTGACGATGTGGTGCCGCTCCATCGGCTCCGGCGAGGTCTCCAACCTGCAGATGCAGATCCCACAGGATGACTACATCTGGTACAAGTTCCCCGAGAATGCGCCCGATGAGCCGCGCACTATCGAAATCGAGTTCGAGAACGGCCTGCCCATCCGCTGCGATGACCAGACCGATTTAGCCAGCATCATCCACTACCTCAACCGCGTGGCCGGCGAACACGGCATCGGCAAGCTGGACATGTTTGAGGACGGGATGATTGGCCTCAAGAGCCGCGAGGTCTACGAGGCCCCCGCCGCGCAGGTCATCCTCACCCTTCACCGTGACCTCGAACAGCTCTGCCTGACCAAGGAGCAGGTGCTGTTTAAGCCTGTCGTGGAGCGAGAATGGGCGCGGATGGTCTATCATGGTGGCTGGTATCATCCCGTCACCGCCGACTGCGCTGCCTTCATCGAGTCCAGCCAGTGGACGGTGAATGGCAAGTACACGGTGGAGCTTTACAAGGGTAACATCAACATCGTGGGCCGCGAGAGCGACAGCCGCCTGTTCCGCCCGGAGTTGCGGGCGATTGTGGAGCGTGAGGCGGAGGCCGATGAGATGCGGATTATCTGGGACCAGCAGGAGAGCGGCCCCGCCGTCAAAATCCACGGCTTCCAGTACCAGATCCTCGGCCATCGGGGGCTGCCGGAGGTGGACTAAAAGGAGAGGCAACGACATTGGCGGGGGAACCACTTTCTGAAGAAAGTGTATTCCCCCGCACCCCCTCCACAAAGACTTCTAAGCTTGGGGCAAGCTTTGCGGCACTTGCAGCCTTATTGACATACACTGGTTGGAAGTCTACATCGTGAACGAACACTCAGATAAGGATCGGTACATGCGGAAGCTTGAGTTCGACCGCTATCACCGCTTTCTCAAGAACAAGAAGAACGTGCACTGGGTTGATAGCTCGTTTCAGGATTTCGCGAAGGATCCAACTATCATTGAGAACTCCGACAAGTGGCTGAGCTACGAAGACATTTGTGCTAGGTGCAGAGGAAATTACAAAAGCGTGTGAGGGTATATTGCAGCACCAGCGCCTATACCTGATCGTGATAGGGTTTACACTAGGAGGCCCCCTTTGTGCGATCGTTGAATGAGGTTCGTAAGACGTTGTACAGCCTGGCTCGCATTCTGGGGGATATTAATGCCATCCTGGGCGGGCCGAGGAAGATGCTCAGGCGGTTTGGCAATAAGGTGATTGGTCGCAAGCTTATCCGTAGACTGTGGTGGAAGTAGGGGCGGTTCGCGAACCGCCCCTACCGTAGAACGCAATGTCCGATGACGGCGAGGGTCGGATGCTTCGTATTCGACCCCTCCAGAGGTCAGCGATGCCGTGGTTGTCGTTCCGATGGGATGGGCGTAGGCGATTGGGTGAGCTTGCCCGCCATAGCCCGACGTAGGAGGGCAACGGCGGGTGGGGCCACAACATATTCCTATGGAACAGATGTTCTATCTTTTTGGCATTAACTCAACATAGGAATCGTCCAAAATGGCTTAGGTAGGCCATTTTAAAGGGGTGACGCTAGCGTCACCCCCCCTCTCATGAAGAGCGGCAATTCCTCATCTAGCACGGGCTTCCGTGGCACGAGCAGCTCGCCGGAATTGACTCACCTACCGCCTAGCCCCCTCCCTACCCTTCGGCAGGCTCAGGGCAGGTCGGGAGGGGGAAAAACCGGGCTATACTCCCCCTCTCCTGCAAGGACAGGGGGCCGGGGGTGAGGCAGGCGGAATGCCGATGCCACAATGCCCCTAGTATCTGGCAGGACATTTGCATAATGGCGGAGAAGTGATAAGAACGCCGTCCCGGTATCACCCACAGGAGGTATCTGTTATGAAGAGGTTGGCTAGCGGACTGGTCGTAGTTGTGCTGCTCACAATGGCGTGCTATCCGGCTCTGAGCCAGGAGTTCGCCGAAGGCATCGTGGATGTAAGCAAGGTGAGCCACGAGCGCGGCTATTGCTACACCGTGCGCATCGAGGCGCCCTGCAAGCCGGATGGCTACTACGGCCCTGTATCGCGTCTGCGTCTCTTTGAAGACGACAGCAAGTTAGGCCCGGCCCATTCGGGACACGAGGCGATTCGCGGGGTGGGTGAGGGGCGCTTCTCGCACTGGGGTAGTAAGACCGGGGACACCCAGACCTTGTACTTCTCTGCCTCCGACAACTCTGACCCTCGGACGAATGGTCGCACCTACAAATGGGTGGTCAGGATTGCTGCCGGGTTGGGCGAACCAGAGTCTGTGAGACTGGCCACCTTGCCTGATTCTCCGTTCGAGCGCGACCTGAACACCGTCTTGTTGGCCCATCTTGATTCGGATCAGAGTTCTGATGCTGATTATGCGCGGACATACGCGCCGGCGACTGGCACACCAGGCGATCCGTCGTCGCAAGGGCGCTTTGGGCTGGGGATGACCCCGGCAGACACCGGCCTTGTCTACGCCGGCCTGGACAACCTGTACAACGTCCGTGGCACGGTCGAGTTCTGGGTTAAGTCGCTGCCCGATACGAACGTCTGGGCTGATGACCAAGACCACACTCTGTTCTCGGCTTACGGGCACCGTGGCGGCTATGCCAAGCGCATCACCCAGAACATAATTGTCCAGAAGAAAGGCGAAGACAAGCTGCTGCACTTCACTATCCAATGGCCTGAAGCGGAGTTTGATGACTACGAGTTCGACCTGGGGCTGCCTGTCGCTGATCTGGCCCCCGATGAATGGCACCACGTCCTGATCTCTTGGGACAACCATAAGCCCGGCCAGATGTGGCTGCTGGTGGATGGCGAAGGCCAGCATCTTATCTGGGATAGGGACAGCAACGCATTGGGCTTCGCGCCCGCCACTTCGCTTCAGTTCGGCGGCCCGGGAGTCACCGTTGACGAGATAAGGGTCCTGGATGAGCCGGTTGCAGCCCGCATTGAGGGCGCTGAGCTACCGGCGCGGCCTGAGCTTGACATCGCGCAACTGTTCGCAATGCAGACCGTGGTGCGGGAATGGCTGGACTATACGCTCGCTGTGCAGCAGGATGGGAACTGGCCGAGTGTGCTCCCTTATCCGAAGCCACCCGTCACCCGTTATTCGCTGGTGAACAGCGATGCGTCCAGAAGTGTCGGGCGCCCGCTGCTGGATGCCTACAGACTCTGGGAGGATGAGCGCTACCTGCGTGCCGCCTGCGCGCTGGGCGACTTCTACATCCGGGCGATGTTCCCGGAGGGAGGCTGGACGCAAAGCTACGCCATCGGCCTGGATGGCAGCGTCTATACGAGCTCGCGAATCGCCAATTTCGAGGAATGGGTACAGAGCAACGCGATCCGCCATCTAGCTGCCTTGTACGAGATCACTGGCATAGAGAGATTCCGTGACGCAGCTCTCAAAGGCGGCGAAGTGATACTGTGGGCACAGGGGGAAGAGGGCTGGTGGCCGTGGGGGGCGGCGATTGGTCCCGAGACGCGGGCCGAGTATATGCGTGGCCCGACCCTAAACGATTGGAACCTTAATTGCTGCATGGAGGACTGTCTGGTGCTCTACAAGATGACTGGTGATGAGCGCTTCCTTGATGCCATCTTCCAGGCCGGCGAGTGGCTCATCTCGGCGCAGCTCGACCAGCCAACGCCGGGCTGGGCAGCGCAATACGATATGAACGGTGAGCCCTGCTGGGCGCGGCGCATGGAGCCGCCCGCCGCCGATAATGTCTTCGGGACATACGGCGCAGGCCGAGGCCTGCTGATGCTCTATGACATCACTGGTGAGGAGCGCTATATCGAGCCGCTGCGCGTGTGTCTGGAGTGGCTGCAGTCAATACCAGAGGAGCAGAAGGGCTGGATGTGGTATGCCCACCGCGACTGGGCGCCGGAGGAGAACATGGGCTCCTGGGGTGGTGCCGAGGACTATGCCGTGCGCTATGGGACAACTGCCCCATCGGAGGAGGCGCGCAAAGGTATCGCAGTCAAAGCCGGCGAGCCGGTAGTGGCGTACTACTACCAGATATGTCCAGTTACACACGCGGAGTTGGATAGCTATCTGATACCCTTGAATGCCCACTACGGATCGCGGTCGGAAAATGCCGAGAACTGGCTGGCCGCTGAGCTTGAGAAGCGCGCCAATGGCCCCATCATCCCGGCCACCAAGGGGCCGGTCCCACAGGCCGAGATCGAGCGCGCCCGGTTGACGCCTGAGGATGCTGCGGCGATGTACAACCCATCCAGTGTGGCCGGCATCCTTACGCAATTCCAGAACTGGCAGGCAGGCAAGCCAAGCAGGGGCGGCATCCTGTACGACGATGCTACTTCGGGCAGATGCGTCGCCATCTATCGCGGCGCCGGTAGGGCCGTGGCGATGTTGCGCCAGATAGCCCTGGCCTACATCGCGCTTGGCAAGCTGCCTGCCGAGGCTTATCCAGTCTATGCGACAGATTACGCCTACGTTGATCCCGACTGTAATTGGTATGACCTTCCGCTGGCAGAATAGCCGTCCAGGAGAGGGGGTTGCCAGCCATCGCTGCGTACGACAGGCCTTCGCCCGCCGTAGCGGGCTATGGCCCGCGAAGGCAGGCATCCTTGCCTGTCGCGCGCGGAGCGCGTGACTCCCGGCTGCTACTACGCCAGAATTAAAGGGGAAATAGACGATGATTCGGCCGAAGCATATTGCCACAGTGGCTGTATGTTTGAGTGTAGTGTGTTCACAGCTCTGCCGGGCCACGGTCTTGGAGTTCGCCAGGCAGGAAGACTGCTCGATGCCAGTACCAGACCAGCCTCTGGAGCGTGACCTGCACACGGTCCTGCTAGCGCACCTGGACTCTGACCAGAATTCCGACGCTGACTATGCGCGAACCTATCCCGCCGAGATCGGATGCTGGAGCGACCCAACTGCTGAGGGCCGGTTTGGCCTGGGGGCAAAGGTGGCCGGCAAGGATCGCGGGATGCTGATGTGGTCAGGCGTTGACAATTTCCCGCAAAGGCGGGGGACAGTCGAGTTCTGGGTCAAGTGCCTGCCTGACGAGAATTTCTGGACCAACGATGAGGACCGTTGGTTTTTCTTTGCCTTTGGGGACAATTCCAGCTACCCCGGACGGGCAGAGCAGAACATCGTGCTGTACAAGGACGGCGAAGATAGCCTGCTGCATTTTGCCATCAACTGGGTGGGGATGTGGGGCGGCCGCGTCAGGCATATCTTCGACTATGAGGGCTATGATAAGTTCGACCTCACGCTGCCAGTGGCGCATCTCGACCCCAATGCGTGGCACCATCTGCTCATCTCCTGGGACCACAAGCCGCCGGGGCAGATGTGGCTACTGATTGACGGTGAAGGCCGGCATGCCGTCTGGGGACGTGACAGTGAGCCGAGGGGCTTTGCCCCGCTGCGGTATTATCAGTTCGGCGGAGTGGGCTACACGTGGTGGGACTATCCTGTGTTGCAAGGGGCTATTGATGAGATCCGGATTCAGGATCAGGCGGTGGTAGAGCGTCTAACCGGCGCTCAAGTGCCTGAGCGCCCTCAGCTTGACACCGCTGCGCTTCTCCCAATGCAGGACACTGCGCGAGAGTGGCTGGACTTTATGCTTACAGTCCAGCGAAACGGAGCGTGGATTACGGAACTGAACTACCCCTCCCTAACACCCTGTGACTGGCAATATGCTGGCCTGAACGATGATTCTGCCACAGGCTTCGGGCGCATGTTCTTAGACGCCTACAGACTGTGGGGCGATGAACGCTACCTGCGGGCAGCCTGCGCCCTGGGCAACTTCTACATCAAGTCAATGTACCCGGGCGGGGGCTGGGGCCAGTGGTCCTTCTTCAATCCCGATGGCAGCACAAAACCGTACTGGACAATAGCCAACTTCGAGGAGTGGACACAAAGTACGCCGATACGCTATCTGAGTGCGCTATACAACATCACCGGCCTCGAGGCCTACCGGGAGGCGGCCAATCAAACCGGCGAATTAATCCTGCGCTCCCAGTCCGAGGAGGGCTGGTGGCCGTGGGGTGCTGAGACCGGGCCGAAGGAAACCCGAAACGAGTATATGATCGGCCCCACGCTCAACGACTGGGCAATGAACTGTTGTATGGAAGACTGCCTCCTACTCTACCACTTGACTGGTGATCAGCGCTATCTCGATGCTGTCTTCCGCGCCGGTGAGTGGTTCATAGCGTCTCAACTTGACGGCGCCACCCGTGGTTGGGGTGCCCAGTATGACCTGGAGGGTAACCCGCGCTGGGCGCGCGCCTTCGAGCCACCGGCTGCGGACAACACCTTTGGGGTAATGGGCGCAGGCAAGGGGCTGCTGATGCTTTATGATCTTACTGGCGAGGAGCGTTACCTCAAGCCTTTGCGGACCTGTCTAGAGTGGCTGCAATCCATACCCCAAGATCAGAAAGGCTGGCTATGGTATGCGCACCGTGACTGGTCGGTGGAGGAGAATGATGGGATCGCGATCAAGGCCGGTGAGCCAATTGTGGCCTATCATGGCCAGATGTGCCCGGTCAATCATCCCAATGTGGATGAATACCTGACGCCCCTGAATGCCCACTATGGCTCGAAGTCACCCAATGCCGAGAGCTGGCTGGCCGAGGAGTTGCAGAAGAGAGACGACAATGGCCCGCTATTCCCGTCCTCCAAGGGGGACCTGCCCCGTGGCCAGTTCCAAGCGGCCCAGTTGACGCTTGAGGATGTGGTGGCCGAGTACAACCCTGCGACGGTCACCGACATTCTTGAGCAGTTTGCAGACTGGCGCGATGGCATCGCTGACAACAAGATAATATATCACAGCGCCGACCGAGGAGTATATGTACATCTGGGCCAGGGCTGCAGCAAGACATCCGCGCTGCTACATCAGATCACACTGGCTTACGTTGCGCTTGGCGAGCTGCATCTAGATATCCTGCCAGTCTACGCAACCGGTTATGCTTACGTTGACCCCGGCTGCGATTGGTATGATGTTACGGAGTAGGCGACTCTCATTGCTCGCGTAGCGCGGGCGTCTCGCCCGCGAACACGTGACTCATATGACCACCGAAAGGAAGATGTCGAGTGCCTTCAAATGGAAGCACATCTCAACTGGCCGTCAATGGCGGCCCGAAAGTTCGCGAGGATCCCTGGCCGGCGCGTGCACTCATCGGTTCCGAGGATAAGGCAGCGGTTGACGCCTTATTTGATGAAGCAATCGAGAGCGGGTCGGCGCCGGGCTACAATGGCGCGCAGGAGAATGCCTACTGCGAAGAGTTCGCCCAGTTTATGGGAGGTGGGTATGTTGATGCAGTCAACTCGGGCACTGCGGCGATATACGTTGCTCTGAAGGCGCTGGAGCTAGAGCCGTTCACAGAGGTCATCGTTGGGGCGGTCACTGACCCCGGCGGAATGATGCCCATTCCTCTGCTCAATTGCATTCCGGTGGTCGCCGATAGCGAGCCCGATTCCTACAATACCGGCCCCGAACAAGTTGAAGAACTCATTTCGCCGTTGACCAGTGCCATTCTGGTGGCTCACATTGGCGGTGAGCCGGCTGACATCGAGGGCATTGTGGCTGTTGCAGACGAACACGGGATTCCGGTTGTAGAGGACTGTGCACAGGCTCATTGCGCAAGGCTCAACGGGAAGTTGCTTGGCACCTTTGGTGCCATTGGCGCCTTCTCCACGATGTTCGGCAAGCATCACTGTAGTGGTGGCCAGGGAGGGCTGGTTTACACCAAGAATGAGGAGCTCTATAAGCTCATGCGGCGGGCCTCTGACCGTGGCAAGCCGTTTGGCCTGGATGGCCGGGAGCAGGGAGGGGCCACAAACTGCATGGCCTCGTTGAACCTCAACCTCAACGACCTGGCAGCGACGATCGGTCGCGTGCAGCTAGGCAAGCTACCGGAGATTGTCCACCGTCGGCAGGAGGTGGTGGCAGGAATAGCGGAGGGCATCGGTGACCTGGCAACTGTCTCTATCCCGCAACAGCCGGAGGGCGCGGAGGCTAGCTATTGGTTCCTGCGCACCAGGTTCAACGCGGACAAGGCCACGTGTGATAAGCTGGCCTTCTGCCAGGCACTGAGCGCGGAGGGTTTGCCAGTAGCGGAGAACTACAGGGCAGCGCTGCCGCATCAGATGGATTGGTTCATCAATCGGCGTGTGTTCGGCACGAGTGGCTATCCCTGGGCCAGCCCCCAATACAAGGGCGATCCGAATCGTCAGTTCCCTTGCCCCAATGCCAACGCGACGATGGACACGCACTTCAATCTGGGCATCCACGAGAACTGGGGGGAGCAGGAGATTGCCGATGCCGTTGCCATCTTCAGGAAGGTGGACGCGGCCTATCGCAAGTAATGGTGTCTATCAACAGTAGTCGCGACCGACGGATGCGGTGCTGCCGGCCGCCATCGGGCAAGCAGGTCCGGGGGGGGACGCGGAGTTCTGTTCTGCGTAATTATACTCATCGAAAGATATGCGCTGACATGTTAGCTTACAGGTCCGTTTGAAGCATGGGAAGCACGCAGCCGATTTGCACTACCTCCCCGGGGGTATTGCTGGCCGGGGTTCGCGCCGGTCAGCCCCTTGCATCATACCACCCATTGAAATTCAGAGTTCTGTTGCCTCGGGCAGGAGACGCTGACCTCGACAGTGAAACAGTTCAAGCTGTCGGTTCGTTAGCGGCAAGACAGAGCAGCGGTTAACTGGCGCCTGACACCAAAGGGCAGCAAGAAACGGAGTTTGCGGCCGTGCCTAAGCTTCGACTGCTGGTCGCCGATGATCACAGTGTCGTACGCGAGGGGCTGGTGCGTATGCTCAATGCTACTAGGGGCTTTGAAGTAGTGGCAGAGACCGGCAGCGGCCTGGAAGCAGTTAAGCTCACCCGGCGGCTGCGCCCCGATGTCGTGCTGCTGGACGTGTCCATCCCCGACCTTAACGGCATAGAGGCAGCTGGACAGATACAGGCCAGGCGTAACGGTATTCGCGTTCTGGCCCTCACGATGCATGCTGACGCAGATTATGCGTATCAGTTTCTGGAAGCCGGCGGCAGCGGCTACTGGCTCAAGGAGGAGGGCTTTGAGGAGCTGGTGGACGCTATCAAGAGAGTCGCCGATGGCCAGGAAGTGGTTGCAACTAAGCTCGTGCCCGGCGTGGAGCGCAAACGGGCCGAAGGAGGCCCGGCTAAGCCCACCAGCGCCGACGAACTGACCTTCCGGGAGCGGCAGGTACTCCAATTGGTCTGCCACGGCCTCAGCAGCAAGCAAATAGCCCGCCAGCTAAAGATAAGCACGCGCACAGTTGAACAGCATCGCGCTCATCTGATGGAGAAGGCCGGTGTCAGCAACACAGCGGCCCTGGTCAATTGGGCGGTCAGCCACAAGCTCGTCACCCCCATCAGTTAGCCTCATACCGACCCGCGCAGATACCAAACGCCCAGCACCCATGCAAGCGCGGGCCTGGTCGCGACGCCACCTGAGTAGAAATACGTGTTGGCCTGCGCGTGGCCAGCGGCTATCGTAACAGGGCCGGCAGTGTCGAGCCAACAGTTGTCCCAAGATGCATTTGTCTCGATAGCCGGCGTCCCCAGTTAGGTCAGACCGCGCGCAGGTTGGGCCAATCGCGGTGTCGGCTTTTGTCTTCCGGGGGAAAGGATTAGCCTAGCTGATCCTGGGCGAAAGCCACGCTCATCGGCCCAATCTGCACGTCTGGAAGCATCACAACCGCCCATACTGCTTAGCGGCCTCAATCATCGCCACATAGTTCTCCAGCGGAACATAGTAGGCCACTGAGTTGGATGAGCCGACGCAGTACCCCCCATCATAGGCCAGGTCTTTGATGTTGCGTTTCACCAGCTCGGCTATCTCCTGCGGCGTGCCGCGTGCCAGGCGGTCCAGGTCAATGTTGCCCGTCAGACACAGCCGGTCACCGACTTTTGCCTTGACCTCTCGGATGTCCATCCCTTTGGGCTCGATGGGATGCAGCGCGTTGAACCCGCAGGCCAGGATCTCATCCATCACAGGCCAGAGGTTCCCGTCGGCGTGATAGATGTACGGGATGCCCCGCCGGTTAACCTCAGCACCCAGCTTTGCATACCAGGGGAACACGTGCTCGTGCAAGATCGCTGGCGACACCAGCAGGCCTTCGTTGTAGGCCACGTCATCCACCATCCACAGCGCGCCCACCTGTGGCACCTGCAAGCAGCGCATGCAAACCTCGTACTGTAGGCTCCCGATCTTCTCGAAGACAGCCGCCGCCAGGGCCGGGTCATCTGCGAGCGCGTGGGCGAGGCCCTCAAATCCCATCAGCATCCAGGTTGCTGTGAACACCTTGCCGTTGAGGACAATGATACGCATTGAATCCGGCAGCGCCTCAGCGCACTGGTGAAGCTCATCCAAGCTGATATCCTCCGGGCTGGGCCACGGGTAGCTCTCGAACTGCTCCCAGGTGGTGATGACGCCTTCTGCTTCGTCGGCCCAGGAGACTTCTCTTTGCTCGTCCTCATATGCGGTGGCGCTATCTGTATGCCCGCTGCTGGCCTCTT
>JALGTI010000079.1 GCA_029821455.1 Candidatus Zipacnadia bacterium
TTGACGAGACTTGTAAAGCAGCACTTGCGCCCGGTGTAAGTCTGAACGCTGTGAGGCTGAAAGGGGAGCGGGCGGGCCGGCTGACCTGTCGAATCGCTCTTCAGGCCGCAGGTAAGCAAGCCATCTCAGATGATAGAGAGCGCAGCGGAAGTTAATGGCCGGCGAATCCGGGGCAACCGATATGGCCTTGTGATATGCCTCCACTGGAGAGGGCGGCGCCTGCGCGAGTCTCCTGCCCCGCCCCCAGCCAGTGTTCGACAAGGCCGCCAGCGCTTCCGCATAGCCCAGCCATGCTGCTGGGCGATGCGCTCCAATTCCGCTGCAGAGGGGAAGGAACCGGATGGGGAAAGCCCAAGAGCGTAGAACCCGGTCCTCAGCCCCTCCCTCACCGGTGGCACTACCAACGCCAGCACAACAGCCGTTCCCAGCAAAATGCCTGTTAGCCAACCGGTCTTCATATCACCACCTCCTCAGTCATCTCAGAACCGGTTGTATAACTTATTCGCCCCGGCGGCGATTCCTACTCAAAATACTCCTCGTCCTGGGTCTCTTCCAGCTTGGTATGGGCGCGCATCAGGGCACGATTGTAGGCCGTGATGACATTCTTGCGCGTGATGAGGCCTAGCAGCTTGCTGTGGTCCTTGCGATCCACCACAGGAATGCGCCCCACGTTCCGCAACCCTAGCTTCCGCAGCGCATCATTGAGATTCTCATCGGGGAAGGCAATAACCAGTTCATGCGTGGCTATGTCCTTGACCGCTTTGTCAAAGGCCTCCGGCTGGGCCCGTCGCACATCGCCGAGGGTGACGCAGCCGCACAGACGGCCCTGGTCGTCAATCAGTGGGAAGCCGTGATGCTTGGTACTATCAAACAGTTCCGCCACCTCCCGCACCGACGCATCGGGCGACACGCTGATAATATCAGTCGCCATTGCCTCACCGACCTTGATTTCATTGAGCAGTTGCGCATCCTGCCCTAGCTCCACATGCACGCCCCGGCGCACGAGCTTGAGGTTATAGATGGAGAAGCGGTACAGACTACGGGCGATGACCACGCTCACGCCGCAGGTCAGCATCAGCGGCAGAATCATCCGATAATCACCGGTAAGTTCAAAGACAATGAGAGTGGCGGTAATGGGCGCGTGGGAGGTGGCCGCAAACACGGCACCCATGCCGGCCAGGGCATAAGCGCCAGACGATACCGTGCTCTCGGGCACCACACCAGCGACTATGTGCCCCAGTGCCCCGCCCAGCATCGCGCCGATGAACAGTGACGGCGCGAATATGCCGCCAGATCCCCCCGAACCTAGTGTCATGGAGGCTGCCAAGGTTTTGAGGCCGAGCAGTATCAGAAGAACCGGCAGAGTATATTTCAACCCCATCAGGGCATGGCCAATCGCACCGTAGCCAACACCGTACAGGTCGTGATCGTACAGACCGATGAGCCCTACAAGTGCGCCGCCGAACGCCGGCAGCAGCCACGGCGGCAGCGGCAGGCGCTCAAAACCGTCTTCGAACAGGTACAGCAGCCGGGTAAAGACCACGCCTGCCACCGCACCCAATACTCCCAGCACCAGGAACATCGACAGTTGTCCGAAGGCGCTGACCTCGTATTCTGGCACGATGAACGCCGGCGTATCGCCGAACGCAGTCCGTCCTATCACGCTGGCAGCCACCGCTGCGCTCACAACGGGTGCGAACGACTCCGCCTTCCAGTCGGCCAGGATGATTTCAAGGGCAAAGAAAGCTCCCGCTAGCGGGGCATTGAAGGTAGCCGCAACCCCGCCGGCTGCGCCACAGGCCACCAGCGTGCGCACGCGCCCATCCGGGAACTTGAGCAGTTGTCCGAGCGTTGAGCCGAGAGCCGCCCCGATCTGAGCGATGGGCCCTTCGCGGCCTACTGATCCTCCTGATCCGATGCAGATAGAGGAGGCCAGCGACTTGACAATTGCCACTCGCGGCCGAATTCTCCCCCGCTGTCTGGCAACGGCCTCCATTATCTCCGGCACACCGTGCCCCTTGGCCTCGCGAGCCCAGAAGTAGGTTAACAGTCCCACCAGCACGCCGCCGGCCGCAGGCAGCAGGACAGTGTAGTAGTGCCCCATAAACGGCAACACTGTCCTACCACCGTCAAAGAAGATGTTGTGGAACCACGCTATCAGCCAGCGGAACACCACGGCCCCGAGGCCACTGAACAGCCCCACACCGATTCCCAACAGCAGCAAGCCTGATTGCACAGACACCCGCGACCGCCCCCTTAACTGCGCCAACCAGGGCCCGATTGCCGATAAAGGAGTGTACCGTTTGTTGTTGCCGGTATCACGATCAGACATTGCAACACACCCTGACACAGTATGCGGGAAGCCGCCTGCCCGCCCCGAGGGGGTACAGCTTCAGTCAGAATTCAGTCCCACTCACAAAGTTGAACTTGCCGATCTTCAGCGCCGGTGCCCAGCAGTCCTCCAGCAGCCGACCCGAGGACCCCACAGCCTCCACGCAACTCAGCGCCTCCAGTACACTCTGGGTGAACCGCAAGTTCTTCACGCCGCCGACCACCTGGCCATCCTCAATCAAGAAGGTGCCATCCCGCGTCATCCCGGTGATGACTGTCTGGGTCGGATGCACCATATTGGTGTAGTGAAAACGCGTTACCAGCAGCCCCCGCGCCGTGCCGGCGATCATCTCCTCGACTGTGGCGTCTCCGGTGCCGATGAACAGGTTCCAGGGCAATGGTCCCCAGCTATTGGGCGCTGGCAGCGCATGGCCAGTGGACTGCCGGGGCGGGTCTTCGCGCCCTGCCGTGAAGCTGTCCCACGTCAGCCCGACTAGCACCCCTTCTTCAATCAGAGGCACCTTCCTCTTGGGTACTCCTTCAAAGTCAAGCGGCATCGGCAGCCCGCGCGCATCAAGCCCATCGTCCCAGATTGAGATGCTCTCATCGCACACCTTCTCGCCCATCCGCTCACAGGCAAATGACCGCCCCTCCTGGTAGGCCAGAGCATTGAAACCATACCAGCCCAGGAAAGTCACCATATCTGCCACCGCATCCTCCTCCAGAATGATGGTGTACTCGCCTGGCTCTAGTTCCTGTGGGTTAGCCGAAGCCACCGCCTTTTCAACGGCCCGCCGGCCTAGGCTCTCTGGATCAAGTCTGCTTGCATCGCGGTCATAAGCCTCTGCAAATCCGGTGCTATCAGGTGCGGTGATGACCGTCCGCAGATGTGCCTGACTCCCCTCGAACGCAGCGCGCACCCCCAGCGAATTCGCCACCGCCAGGCCGCTGTGCTCGACGCTATAGGCCCCGGCGGCCGTGAATTCTTTCTCTGCAGCCACGTCAATGATGGCGCACACTGCCTCGGCCCGCTGCTCCGGGGTTGAGTTGATGGTCGCCTCGGCAGGGCCAGGCACTTCCTGAGCCTCCTGTGGGCTGGGCAGGGAAATGAAATCGGCGTTCTCTTCTGACAGCCGCGCCAGTTCGGTGGCCCGCTCAGCCAGCGTCCGCAGGCTCTCTGGCTCTAGCTCATTACCCCGTGCCACCCCAATGCGCTTGCCCACGACTGCCCGCACAGAGACAGCGACATCCTGCTCGGCCACGTTCTGATGAATGGTATTATTGGCAAAGCGCGTCAGCGCCGTGTCGCTGGCCGCGACCATGACTTCAGTCTGGTCAGCTACTGACGCCTCCAGCACCTGGTCCGCAATCTCAAGAAGTTCTTCACGCTCCATCATTTCTCTCCCACCGGCCGCAGCCTTCGTAGAGCAAGCATCCTTGCTTGCTCACTGCTGGATGTCGCAAGCTGGAAGCTTGCGCCACGGGACCCGGCTATGCCCATCTAATCTCTCGTGGGGCAAGCATCCCTGCTTGCTCACTGCTGGATGTCGCAAGCTGGAAGCTTGCGCTACGAAACCCGGCTATGCCCATCTAATCTCTCGTGGGGCAAGCATCCCTGCTTGCCACTGCACAGGGCGAGTATTCTTGACGTCACTAACCTACTTTCGGGGACCAACACCCCACCAAGGCCATTCGGCAGGATCGTTAACCAGCCCTGCGCGTTTGGGGTTGTCGAATATGTAGGCCGCCTTCTCCTGGTAGTCAGCCTCGTCGCGCACGATATGGTCGTAGCTTTCGTGTTGCCACAACTGACCGGACCTGCCGACGATTCGGTTGATCCTGCTGGCAAGCCAACTCTTGAGACTATGCGTGACGTTGGCAAGCCGCTCTGCTTTCCCATCATGGACGATCGGCTTCAATATGAGATGCACGTGATCGGGCATGATTGTATAGTCGTACAGCTCATAGCGTACATCGGCAAAGAACATAATCGCCTCGACCACCAACCTGCCAATTCGTTCCTGCGTCAGGTCCACAAAGTCGGGACACATCAAGCGAAATGTCAGGAAATAGGTCTCCCCTGGGCCTTCCCAATGAGGAAGACGTCTTCGCCGACGTTCGAAGCCCTCGAGTCGGTCGGAGCGATTACGCAACGGACCTCCCACCTTGAAGCGACTATCCATGGAGCAAGCATCCTTGCTTGCTCACTGCTGGATGTCGCAAGCTGGAAGCTTGCGCTACGGCTGGAAGCTTGCACCACGAAATGCGAGTGTGCTCATCTAATCTCTCGTGGGGCAAGCATCCCTGCTTGCCATGCTGCTATTCCGCCGTCACTCCCACCCGCACTTTCCTAAATCTGGCCGGCGCCACGCCGTGAGCCACTCGCGCCGTCTGCATCGGCTCGCCCTTGCCGCAGTTGGGCACACCCCATACGACCCACTCATCCTCGCCGGCAATTGCATCACAGCTTCCCCAGAACTCAGATGTGATGCCCGTATATGTCGGCTCGCGTAGCATCCGCCCAAGCTGCCCCTTCCTTATCTCGTATGCCACCTCACAGCCAAACTGGAAGTTCAGGCGCTTGTCGTCAATGCTCCAGGACGTATTGGTGCACAGCAGCAGCCCCTCTTCGGTGTCAGCAATCATCTCTTCCAGCGTCCAGTCCCCGGGTAGGAGGTTGATATTGGTCATCCTGATGAGGGGAATGCGGTTGTAGCCATCGGCCCGCATCGCCCCGCCGCTGCTGATGCCCAACTCCGCCGCCGTCTCCCGCGATGACAGATACCCCTTGAAGATACCGTTTTCGACAATTGGCACACACTGTCCTGGCACGCCCTCGTCATCATAGGCAAATGAACCGAGGCCGCCGGGGGTTGTGGCATCGGCGGTGATGTTGACGCACTCGCTGCCGTACTGAAAGCTGCCCAGCTTATCTGGGGTTAGGAAGCTGGTGCCGGCAAAGCTGGCCTCGGTGCCCAGCACCCGGTCAAGCTCAATCGGATGCCCGCACGATTCGTGAAGCTGCAGGGCAAGCTGCGAGCCTTCCAGGATGATGTCCATCTCCCCGGCCGGGCAGCGCGGCGCCTTCAGCAACTGCTCAGCCTCGCGGGCGATGCGGGCGGCATTGTCCGGCAGGTCCAGTTCCTCAACAACCTCCCAACCACGGGCCATCATCTGCCCGCCGTGGGACCCGGGGTAGCTGCGGCGTTGCGGCTCGACCCCATCGCCGACCGCCGTGGCCTGCAGCCCCGCGCCCGTCTCGATGCGCTCCTGAAGGATGTCAGCACCCTCGCTGCTGGCAAAGTGCTTCGCCTCGCGGACGTTGACCACAAACCCCTCTCGCACTCGCACACCCGCCGCCTCAGCCATCCGCGCATCGCACTCCATTAGTAGTTCAATCTTGTCCGTCACCGGGACTGCGAATGGGTTCTGCTTAGCGCTCGCCTCGACCCGCTCCTGGGCTGGCGCGACCGGCGCCAGTTCCACAGGTTTCTTGATGGCAGTGGCGCTGGCTTTGGCGATGCGGACTGCTAGCTGAGCAGTGCCAGCGATAGAATCGAGGTCTAGGTTCGCGGTGCTGGCAAACCCCCAGGCGCCATCGGCGATCACGCGCACCCCGATACCGCGACTGCTGCTAGAGCTCAGCGCCTCCACCGAGCCGTTCTTGACGCTGACTTCCTCGCGCTCCTGATTGACGAACCGAGCGTCCGCATAGCCTGCCCCGGCCTCTATGGCTTCTTCAACCGCCTTGTGGGTTAGATCTTCCATATCTGCCTCCTCTACCTACCCCGTGGCGCAAGCTTCCAGCCTGCGCATAAAAACCTGTCCTCCCCCTCGGCAAGCAAGGATGCCTGCCCCACGCCGCCACCACAACCCTCTCTCCCCTGCAAAGGAGAGAGGGTAGGTCAGTCAAACATCCCCTCTGCGAACTCTTTTGCCAAGAAGGGCTGCAGGTCCTGCATCTTCTCGCCGTTGCCCACCAGCTTGATGGGGATCGCAAACTCTCTTGCTATCGTGAGCAGGATGCCGCCCTTAGCGGTGCCGTCCAGCTTCGCAATCAGCAGTCCAGTCACGCCAACCGCCTGCGAGAACTCCCGCACCTGGTTGACGGCGTTCTGCCCTGTGGTGGCGTCTATGACCAGCAGGCGCTCATCAGCCTCGCGGCCCATCTCGCGCTGGACGACGCGCCCAATCTTCTTGAGCTCTTCCATCAAGTTTACCTTTGTATGCAGGCGCCCCGCCGTGTCGCAGATCACCACATCGTGCCCCCGCGCCTTGGCGGCCTGAATGGCATCATAGACCACCGCCGCCGAGTCCGCGCCTTGCTTCTGGCGTACGATGTCGCACCCGACCCGTTCAGCCCACACCTCAAGCTGCTCAATAGCAGCAGCCCTGAACGTGTCCGCCGCCGCCAGCAGCGGCTTTCTCCCCTGCTGCTTGAAGTGGTAGGCCAGCTTGGCAATAGACGTGGTCTTCCCTACGCCGTTGACGCCGAGCACCAGTATTACTGTCGGTGGTTCGGCGGCGATGTTGAGTGGCTCTTCGAGGGGCTGGAGCATCGCCACCACGCGCTCCTGCAGGGCTTGCTTGACGCCTTCGGCATCGGTAATGTGCTGATGCTCGGTGGCCTCGCGCAGCTCATCCACCATTTCCATTGCCAGCGGCGCCGACACATCGGCCCCAATCAGCGCCTCCTCCAGGCTTTCCAGCAGCTCATCATCAACAATCGCCCGCCCCCTCAACACCGCCCCCACACGCTTGAATAGTCCTCTCAGCACTTCTCATTATCCCTTCAGTTCTGTTGTATCTGTAGGGGCGTGATTTATCACGCCCAGATGTTGTCTACCTTGGCGGGCGCGATAAATCGCGCCCCTACCCCCGCGTCGCTCTTTCCCGTAGCGCAAGCTTCCAGCTTGCGAATGAAAACCTGTCTCACCCCTTGGCAAGCAAGGATGCTTGCCCTACGGCTTAGCATCTCCTAGTCCCTCGTCGGCAGGACCCTTGTCGCGCCGATGGGCACGCCGCCAGTGCCGCCGCTTCGCCCCTCCTCACGGCTGATCTCCTCCGCCGCGCTCTGCGCCTCCTCAAGCTCCAGGGGCAGGATCATGCTGACCCCCGGCTCCTGCATCGTCACGCCCCAGTGGGCGTCGGCGATCACCATTGTCTGTGGGTTGTGGGTAATGATGATGAACTGGGAGCGCTGGGCGAAGTCTTTCAGCATCTTGGTGAAGCGCTCGGTGTTGTTGGCATCCAGGGCCGCGTCAATCTCATCCATCACACAGAAGGGGCTGGGCTTAACCTTGATCATGGCAAACAACAGTGCCAGGGCCGTCAGCGCCCGCTCGCCGCCGGATAGCAGCAGCAGATTCTGCTGGCGCTTGCCCGGCACTTGGACGATCACATCTACACCGCCCTCCAGCGGCGCTTCGGGATTGGTCAGCACAAGTTGAGTAGCTCCACCCTCAAACAACTCCTCAAACAGCTCTCCGAAGGCCACCTGCACCTGCTCGAACGACACCATAAACGCCTCATTGGCGGCCTCATCAATCTCATCAATGACAGCCAGCAGGTCATCCTGCGCCTTCTGGAGGTCCTCCACTTGCGCTTGCAGGAACTCCTCCCGCGAACTCAGCCGCTCCACCTCATCAATGGCACTGAGGTTGACCGGGCCGAGCTTGCGGATCGCTTCCCGCAGTTCATTGGCCCGCTTGCGGGTCTGCATCTCCTTGAAGTCATCGGGCAGGCGTTCCAGCGCCTGCTCGGGGGTGAGTTCATAGAGGTCAGCAAGCTGCTGGGTGATGAACTCAAGCTGGGACTCCTCGCGGGCCAGCGACAACTCGATGCGATGGACGCGCTCACTTTGCTCGTCGGACATCCGGCTTAGTTCCCGGCGTGAAGTGTCCAGTTGCACGGACGTCTCCCTGAGTTGCGACAGCTCCTCGGAGCGCTCGGCCACCTGGTCTCTCAGGGCCTGGGCCTGTTGGTCCAGGGCCTCGACCTCGCCCGCGTCCTGGCCCATTGACTGGCGCACCTGTTGCTCCTCGGCCTGGAGGCTCTCAAGTTCCTGTTCGATGCTGACCACTTCGCCGGCGACCCGCTCCTGCTCGACCTGAAATTGGCTTTCCGCTGCCGTTGTGGAGCGCTGCTTCTCGGCCAGTTCCGCCCTCTGCACCTGCGCCTCGGTCAGGGCAGAGCGCGCCTCGTCAAGACTCTCCTCGGGCACGGCCTCTCTGTGTAGCGACTTGAGCTCCTTGTCTACCTGCCCGGCCTCGTGCCGTAGGCCCTTGCATTCACGCTCCGCTTCGGCCCGGCGCTGGCGGTTGGCGCGCAGCTTCTCGGCCAGTTGCGCCCTGTCCTCGGCGAGCTCCTCGGAGGCAGCCCGCAGCGCCCGCGCCTGGTCACCGAGATGCGCCAGATTGCCTCGCAGTTTAGCGCTGGTGGCTTGCAGTTCAGAGACTGCTTGCTCTGCCTCCGCCATACTCTCTGCCGCCTCGTGGCCCTGTTGCTCCAGTCTCTCCTCCACTTCCCACATCCTGGCCAGGTGGCTGCGCAGTTCAGCCAGCACCCCCTCGATCTCCTCGAGCTGTCTGCGCCGCCCCAGCGCCCGGGCCACACCGCCGT
Source organism: Candidatus Zipacnadia bacterium (assembly GCA_029821455.1). Lineage (GTDB taxonomy): Bacteria > Armatimonadota > Zipacnadia > Zipacnadales > Zipacnadaceae > JALGVG01. The sequence continues at coordinate 8,953 of JALGTI010000079.1, forward strand.
TGACGGTCCCGCCACTGATCTGGCCCTGCCGGCCGACCACTTCACCCTGGAGCGTAACAATCCGCGCCTGGGTGTGCAGCGCCGTCCGCACCGCGAGAGCAGCCGTTAGGTCCTTGACCATAATCAGGTTGCCTAGCAAGTGCTCGAAGATGGTGGCGAACTTGCGGGGATATTTGACCAGACGAGATGCCAGCCCAACCACTCCTTCACGGCCCACCGCCACCGTGGCCGGTGTGCCGGCCGGGGTTGCATCAATTGCGCCGATCGGGATGAAGGTGGCTCGTCCAAGTTTGTTCTGCCGCAGGTACTCAATCGCCGCTTGAGCTGCGTCGTTGTCCTCGACCAAAATCCACTGCAGTTCCTCGCCCAGACCGGCCTCGATCGCCAGTTCCAGTCTGGCTGGCACATCGAGGTAATCGGCCACCGCCCCAAAGACGCCCTTCAACTGGCCGCCCTGTCCTGCCTCTAGCACCGCCTTTGGCCCCTCAGCGTACCCCTCGTGGGCGTGCGCCAGTTCCCGCAGCATCCCACAGCGTTCCTCGCCTGCCGCGACGGCGCTGTCGAGGATGCCTCGCTTCTCCCGGTGCTCGCGCAGAAGCCGTGTCACCTCGGCCTGCCTGTCGCGTGCGGCGGCGAGCTTCTGACTGGTGGCGGTTAGTTTGGCCTCGGTCCGTTCAGTTTCCCCGCGCGCTGTAGCCAGTTCAGCCTCCACCTGCTTTTGACGTTTCCCCAGACCCTCGGCCTGCCCTTGCAGGCGCGCCTCCCGCTCAACAAGCTCAGCCTCCAGGCCGGCCAGGGCCGTGGCCTCGTTTTCCAGAGCATTGGCGGCCTCTAGCAGCTCCCTGCGCCGCTGCTCGGCAGTCTCCAGCTTACTGGCTACCTCCTGGTGACGCTGCTGCAGAGATGCCAACTGTGCCTGGAGCTTCTCCACCTTCTGCTGGGCCGCGTTCGCCTTCTTATCAACTTGCTTGCGCTCTTCGGCGACGGTCTGCCCACGTCGCTGCAACTCTTCGCCTCGCTTCTGCGCGTGCTCCTGGAGCGTGACGAGCTGCTGGCGCCGCTCGCCGATCGAGTGCAAGCGCTCGTCGCCCAGGGCCTCGGCCTGCCGCTGCTGGTCAGCTTTGCGCTCGGCAGCGGTTGCCTCATCGCGCAGCTTATCAAGCTCATCGCTTAGCTTTGCGATGCGCAGCCCAAGCTGCTCATGTTCAGCGTCAAGCTGGGACACTTGGGTCCGAGTGCCGACCAGGTCTGCCTGCAGATTCTCAGCCTCATTGAGCAGTTTCCCCTGGCGCTCACCCCTACGCCGATAGTCCACAGCCAGCAGTTGCAATTCGAACGCCTGCACCTCCCCGGCCAGCTCATTGTACTGCCTGGCCTTCTCCGCTTCCTGCTCCAACGGCTCGCGCTGGGACGAAAGCTCGTGGAGGATGTCGGTGATGCGGGTAAGGTTGGCCTGAGTGCTTTCCAGCTTGCGCTCAGCCTCGGTGCGCCGCAGCCGGTACTTGCGGACCCCGGCCACCTCCTCAATCAGCGCGCGGCGGTCCTCGGAGCGAATGGAGAGGATGGCATCAAGCTCCCCTTGGCCCACCACCGAGTAGGCCTGCGGGCCCAGGCCTGTATCCACAAACAGGTCGCGGATATCCCGCAGGCGCACATTGGCCTTGTTGAGCAGATAGTTGCTCTCCCCATTGCGGAACAGCCGCCGGCCCACGACCACCTCGGAGAACTCGGTGGCCAGACTGCCATCGGCGTTATCCAGGGTCAGAGCTACCTCGGACAAGCCGAGGGGCCGGCGCCCCTCGGTGCCGGCAAAGATCACATCCTGGGCGGCTTCGGCACGGAGCGCCTTGTTGCTCTGCTCGCCCAGCACCCACAGAATCGCATCGGTGATGTTGCTCTTGCCCACGCCATTGGGCCCGACGATGGCAGTGATGCCGGGCTGGAACTCTAGCGCTGTCTTATCCGCGAAGGTCTTGAACCCCCGCATCTCAAGCTTGGTTAGATACAATG
>JALGTI010000080.1 GCA_029821455.1 Candidatus Zipacnadia bacterium
GGACGTGGTGATTCAGAAGCGGGTGATACCGTGCCCGTACGCAGAGGTAAAGCTGCCCAAGGACCTGGCGGGCATTGACATGTCCATCGTCGAACAGCTTCGGCAGGTTGAAGGAGTGGAGGACGCTTCGGGGGTGCTGGAACTGTGGGCATTCCACAAAGGTCATCCGACAATGGTGGCGGGGGTGGACCCCGATAAGAAGACACTGGGCCCCACGCGGATCGCGTCACGGGTAGGTGAGGAAAGTGAGGCGGACCGCACCTGTTGTGCCATTATCGCAGGCCGCTACCTAGTGCCCAATGACGACTATTATGCTGTCGTCACCAAGACGTATGCCGATCACAAGAAGCTCAAGCTGGCGCAGAAGATATTCGTCGGTCTTCATCCCCCTGAAGATGGCGCAGAAGCTGCTTGACCAGGGGGAGGTGGTCAGCACCATCTTCGTCGCTGTCGAGAATGAGAAGGCGGTCGCTCCAGTTCAGGAGCGCGCGCGGGAGCTAATTGGCCCTGAGGCGGCTTTTACCACGGAGAGCAATGTTGATGAGGGCACGGCAGCGCTGGCGTCGGTGACGCGGCGCTCGATGCTGGCGATCTCCATCCTTGTGTTAGTTTTCGCGGTTGCACTGCTGATGCGCAGCGGCATTGAGTCGGTAATGGAGCGGATCACTGAGGTGGGGTTGATGAAGGCGCTGGGCTGGCGCAACTCCGATGTCGGCCACCTGTTCATGATTGAGGCACTTTTCTCCGGGGTTTTCGGGGGTATCCTGGGCTGTGGCGTGGGATGGTTGATAGCATGGGGCTTTGGCGAGAAGGCGCACCTGCAACTGCCCAGCGAACTGGGTAGCTATGCGCCCTGTAGCGCCACGCCACCACCCTTGGCATTGCCCCTCTCTACGGCCCCGGCTCTGGATATGTTCATAATAGGAATGGTCGCGGCATTGGTCATCGGCACTGCAGCCGGCCTGGTGGCGGCCCGGAGAGCGGCGAAACTGGATCCGGTTGTGGCGCTGAGGCGAATCTAAGGCTGGTGGAGCTGAAGCAGATGGCAGTGGACGGCTATATTCGGGCCGAGCAAGTCAGCAAGGTGTACAGCAAGGGCGACACCGAGGTCAGTGCCCTGGCTGAGGTAAGCTTCTCCGTCGCACAGGGGGAGCTTCTGGGTTTGGTGGGGCCATCGGGGGCGGGCAAGTCCACGCTGCTGAATCTGCTGGGCGGGCTGGACCGTGCCACATCCGGGAAGCTGACGGTCGGGGGTACGGAGTTGGCGACGTTAGATGATGAAGCGCTGGCGACATACCGCCGCCGGACGGTTGGCTTCGTCTTTCAAGCCCACAGCTTGATGCCGGCCCTTACGGTGTACGAGAACTGCATGCTACCGATGATTCCGGTGCCGATCGCAGCCTCCGCGAAGCGCAGGCGGGTCGAGAAAGCTTTGGAGGAGGTCAATATCGCTCACCGCGCTGAGCACCTACCCGGTGAACTGTCCGGCGGTGAGCAGCAACGGGCAGCAGTTGCCCGTGCGATCGTCAATGACCCGCAATTGATCCTCGCCGATGAGCCAACCGGAGAGCTGGACAGCGAAAACGCGGCGCGTATCATGCAGTTGCTTGAGAACCTCAATGAGCAGGGCCGCACCATCATTGTGGCCAGCCACAACCCCACCACACTGCAAATAGCCCAGCGACGCATCACGTTCTCAGAAGGCGTTCTGGTGCCGGGTTAGCCACAACGATTGCCCCCCACTGCAGAGAGTAGGAGGACAGATGTGAGGGAAAGCGGCTGGGTAGTGGTCGCCATCATCATCACCGGCGTAGCGCTAACAAGCTGCCAGCCGCACCGCTCCGTGCCACCCTCAGTGGCGGCTCCAGCCCGGCCGGCGGCGTCCCTGCCGGCCGGTAAGGTGGAGGTGCACGCTTACATAAATGTGTCCTCCGGCTGCCAGGCCGATACCGTAGCCCTCCTGGAGAAACTGGTGGCGGATAATGCCCAGTATGTTGATTACCAGATCACCGATTTTGGCAGCTCCGAGGGCGCAAAGGAATGGATGGCGGCGGGTCTTGATTGTATGGCAATCTTGTTCAATGACAGCCCGGCGGTGGTTCTGGAGGGCCGAGGTGGGCAAAGTCAGTTAGTCATCTTTGAGCGGCCCGCCGGGCAGGGGCCGTGGACACATGAGGACCTGCGTGCGACGTTCGCTGCAATACGCAAAGGCACATTCCGCTCGGCCACGCAAGCCGAAATTGACCAATACCGGCAACCGGTAAAGGTTGACGTTCAGGTCATTGCCCAGCAGGTGCAGGACCTCGACAAGCCAGGCAAGCAGTATGGGCAGGTGGTGATGGACGGGCAGGTGGTGATGGTTTTCAAGCAGGCCGCCGGCCGGCGGTCACCGGTGCAGCGCGCGCAGGCAGCGGCTGGGGCGCTGAGGGAGTGGCTATCAGAGCCAGTCCTCCCCAGTGATCTCGACCTGGAAGAACTCGACGACGGCTTCGGATTGCTAGTGGCTGGCATCGAGGTCGCACAAGCCACCAAGAAGGATGCAGAGGAACCTGGCATCGTGACTAAGAAGTTGTGCGCTACATGGGCGAAAGCTATCAACAGCACGGTGATGATGGCGATGGCCCGGGCGCGCAGGGCGAAGTTACAGACGCAAGTGCCGGCGGAGGAGTAAGGCGGCACAGTCTAAAACAGAGTGGGCGGCGCTGGCAGCGCCGCCCACTGTTTGGTTGCGCAGCTACCATACCGGCGGGTATGGGATGGGATAGATGCCGTCCTCGTCTAGCTCTTCATTGCTGACCGCGTTCAACTCGACCGGCGCACCACCCTCGCGACTGGACAGATAGATTGCACGGATGAGCTTGACGGCCTGGATAGCATCACGGCCAGGGATGTCTGGTTCGCCGCCGTTGAGGATCACCCCGGCCAGGTTTTCGACAAACTGGGTGTGGGCGCTAACGCTCAGAGCCTGGGGATCGGCTGCTGCCCCTTTATCGCCGGCTTCGGAGGTCTCCATCTCCTCACCAGGCACGGACCAGTCAATGATGTTGTCGCCCTCGGTGCGGATGGAACCGCAGTCACCGTGGATTTCGAGTTTGGCGCCATAGCCCGGAGTGACCGAGGTGGTGGTGACAATGTTGCCGAGAGCACCGTTGACGAACTCCAAGTTGGCCACAACGGTGTCGTCAACCTCAATGTTGCGCACCAGGCGGCGCGCATAGGCGCTGACACGGGCCACATCGCCGACGACCCAGAGCAACAGATCAGTACCGTGCACGCCCTGGTTCATCAGCGCACCGCCACCATCCAGGGCCCAGGTGGCCCGCCAGTCGCCGCTGGCGTAATACTCGTGGTCGCGATGGTACTTCTGATACATGTCAGCCAACACGAGCTTACCGAGCTTGCCACCGCGGACCGCTTCCCGCACACGCCGGTTGTCCTCTCTGGTACGCATCTGGAAGACGGCAGCCAGCTTGACGCCGGCCTCTTCACAGGCGGCGATCATCGCATCCATCGCCGCCATCTTGATATCCAATGGTTTCTCGCACAGGACATGCTTGCCGGCCTCGGCCGCCTGGATGGTGTTCGCAGCGTGCATCCCGCTGGGTGTACAGACCGACACAGCCTGGATATCATCGTGCTTGAGCAACTCCTCGATGCTGTAGGTCGCCGCGCACTTGTGCTCCTTGGCCAGCGCATCGGCGCGCGCCTTGACCACATCGCAGACGGCTACAAGCTTGGCGCTGGGTGCGTCCTTGACTGCGGTGGCGTGCCAGGGGCCGATGACACCACAGCCGACTATGCCCCAGCCGACCTTCTTTCGCGAGCCACTGGTCTTGCTTGTCTTTTTCTTGGGTGGCATAATCTGTGCCTCCAGTTTCTATCACATGGATACCGGTGCCAGTCAGCACCTTATGTGTATCTGCGTGGTCCTTTTCCCCACAACGTGGCAAGTTTCCTCTGTGCGAACTATGTGGAATCTAGAGATACTTCTCAATCAGCGCCTTTGTCTTCTTGACCCCCTCAATCTGGTCGCCGGGGCCCTCGAACTCGATGCAGAGGCAAGCATCGTAGTCCACGTCCTTCAGCATCCTGATGATGCGGGCATAGTCCTTGTCCACGTCCTCGCCAGCGTCGTCAAATACGTGGGTCTTGGCGTGTACGTGGTAAGCATAGGGGAAGACCTTGCCCAGCTCTCGATAGCGACAGTTGAGCGGAAAGTTGCCAAAATCCGGGCAGGTGCCGACCCATGCGGGGTCGGTAAGTAGCACGATCTTGAGGATCCAATCGCCCCATAGGCTTGGGCCGCCGTGGTTTTCAATGTTCAGCTTGACACCTGTCTCCTGCATTACGGGGAGCAGCCTCTTGAGGCCTTCGATGGAGCGCTCAACCCCAACGGTGCCGTTGAGCTCTTCAGCCTCCATTCTGCCAAGGTTCGCCCGAATAGTGGGGAAGCCCATATAGGCAGCGGCCCGCAGGCGGCTGGCAATGCTCTCGACGTTAGCCTCGCGCTCGTCGGGATCGTCGGCGCAGAAGTTGCCGCCGCAGGTGAGCTGAGTCATCACGCCCCCGACCTGAGTAGCAGAATTCATTACCTCATCGAGATAGTCTTCGTCCCAGCTTTCGAAGTAATTGTCGTTATACTCCAGGCCCTTGATGCCCAGGTCCGCCATCTGTTGGGCGAAGTTGAGCACATCAATGCGGCCATCGGTGATGTAGTCGCGCACACTGTAGGTACAATTTCCGATCAACATACCGGCACTCTCTCCTTGAGTGGGGCAGTGTCGTCACCAGACAACGGCACAATATTCGGTGTGACTGACCGGTTCACCTGCACATCTGCACGAGAATCTCTTGCCAAGCGCGCAGTTCGTGTCGGCGAGGCTGTTTTTGCCCCGATATGGAGTATCGCTGGGGTGTTGCGTTGACGTATAAATGTTTAGTGGTCAGCTAAACTGGGTATTTCTACGTACAGTGTGTTGATTAAATCTTGACATGGATTGGATATTGCCTTGAGTATTGGATAAACCACAAAATGTGCTACAAGTCGACCGCGAGGTGCGCTGACTTCGCACCTTGCATACTGGCGGGGGGCCAGCATGCGCGTCGGCTATCCGGGGAGCTGACAGCAACAATGAAGCCAGAGACCGCAGACCAGACCATAGAAATGGGCGTAGTAGTCTCTTCAGACAAGATTCGTCTCCTGGTGGTTCTATTTCTCTTTGTTGTTATCGCTTTGTCGCCCACAGCCGTGGTGACTGTGCCTGCAGCGGCCTACACCGCTCTAGCAACATGGGCGTTGCTGGCTCTATACACCCATTTTATGATGAATTGGAGTCAGCTGGCCAGTCGGGGTCGGGCCCTTCAGGTGGCGGCTGCTGTGGTGGTCGGAGACCTGTTCTGCACGTTCATGCTAGTGTATGGGACAGGTGGGGCCAGCAGTGGTTTTCAGACCCTCTTCGTGCTTGACATCATCCTCAGTGCGCTGTTGTTCACGGGGTTGGAACTGGCCCTCATCACCGGGCTGGCTGCTGCCCTCTTCGGGGTTGTGGCGGTCCTAACTGGGACAGGTATCGCACAGGCATGGACTGCGTCGGCCTCGGTTATGAGCTATATCATCTGTGCGTGGTTGGCGCATTTACTGGCGCTGGTGGTCAGACGCGAGAAGGCAGCCAACGAACGCATCATCCGCCATCTCAACGAGGCTGTTATGCTACTGGACGCTGACGGGCGAGTGTTGGTGGCAAATCCACAGGCTGCCACCATTTGCGGCCTTGCCACCGGCGAGATGAGTGGGCGACTAGCCTGTGAGCTCCACGATCGTCCTGGCTACCCAATAATGGCGTGGTTTCTCGAAGATGTGGTCAGAGGGGGCGAGTCGCAGGAACCTCGCATCCGCGAGGCGCGGTTTGGACAGGACGGCGACACGGTAGTGTATCGGTGCACAACGGTGCCGTGTGCACATAGTGCAAGTCACGTCGTGGGCTGGGTAGTCCTTTGCCAGGACATCTCAGATATGCAAAGCCCGCAGTGGCGCAGTGAGCTGGAGGCTGAGCTGCCTCAGGAATTGGCCGGCGCGCTGGCCAATCTGCGGGCGGTCTCTGAGGCGCTATTTGGGCTCTCCGACACTATAAGCTCGCCACAGCGAGAGCAGTTGTTGGGGACGGTCTGTCAGCAGACCAACATGTTGCGTAGCTTGGTGGCAGAGCTGCTGGAGGTCGGCCTCATTCAGACAGATGACTACCACCTGGTGTTGCGTCCCCTGGAGGTGTCCAACCTTCTGATAATGGCCAGGCGTCTGTGTCTGTTGCGCGCCCGGGCCAAGGAGGTGGAGGTCATCGCCGACGGCAGCGACCAACCGTGCCTCATCCGCGCCGATGAGGAGAAGCTGTGGCAGGTGCTGGCGTGGGCCTGTAACAGGGTAATGGACTGTGCTGTAGCCGGTGAGATTGTGATGCTGAAGACAGAACTCGAAGGCTCCTGGCTCAAGTTCATTGCCCAGACGCGGATTACCGAAAGCAACCGATGCCCGTCGCTGTGGGATGACGACGCGGGCTTGGCCGGCTACAAGGGACTAAGCGCGGCGGAGTGCCGCCGTATCGTTGAGTTACACGGCGGGCGGTTTGAATGGGAGGCCGATGGCTACATACAACTTACAATTCACCTGCCTGCGGCCGGGCCGGATGTCAGCCCGACGGCTGAGGCGGTGATCTCCACAGCACTGGCCGACAGTGCTCCGGAGCAGGTGCGAGAGCGTATCAGTCATACTGTTCACGCCCTGAACAATCTACTGGCTACGATCGCTGGACACGCGAGTCTCGCTTTTGCCGAGCCTGACATTCCGACGTTGCAGAAGGCGCTGCGGAGTGTGAGTAGTTGTGTGCAGCGGGCTCAAGGGGTGATGGAGGATCTGGGGGGAGTCGCCGGCACCCAGATACGTGAGGGTGGGCGAGGAGCGATACTATTAGGTCTGGAGGCAGCAATCAATCAACTGGAGGCTGACGCCGTCTCTGACACGCCAGTTGTCATCCGCGACTATCCAGATGAGACAGTGCCGGTCAGTATCACTCCCGAGCAGGCTACCAGGCTGTTTAAGTGCCTGCTGCGCTATTGCTTGATACCGCCGGAGGCTGACCAGGGTATCGAGGTACTGGTTCAGGTGGCGCCTAGTTGCTTCACCAACGACACTGACGGCATGTATGTTTCTGTAGTGCCATCCGTTTATGCCGAGAGCTTTGCGGAGGAGATCGACAAGGGTGTGCGTTCACCCGGCCGCTGGTTCCGCAATGAGCTGCCTAACCTCCTGGATGAAGCGGCAGGAGTTCTTTCGAACCACGGTGGGCGGGTGCGGCCACTGATGCTGGACACCGAGGTCTGTGGCTGTCAGGTGTACCTGCCGGTGAGTACAGGCCCGCGGAAAGCTGCGGGCGCCGCCGAGGAGTCCCCAGCAGTCGTCAATAGCAGCGCCTGGCAAGGCCTGCGTGTGCTGGTCATTGAGGACGAAGAGAGTCTGGCGGAGATCTACCGGGAGTACCTCAGCCTCAGCGGCTGTCAGGTAACCATTGCCAAAGACGGGGATGAGGGACTGGCGATTCTGCAGGAGAGTGACTTCGACCTGGTGATATGCGACCTGATCATGCCGGGGGCGTCTGGGGAGGCCATCATCGAGGCCGTCAACGCCAGTGTAGCTCCCTGTCCCGTAATCGTAGTGACCGGTCAGGTCAATAGCGCGTTGGAGGAGAAATGTATCGCAGAGGGCGCGTACGCTGTTCTGCACAAGCCGTTCCCGCTGACAGATCTGGCGTCACTCGTCAGCGAAGTAGTGGACACGCAGCAGACGATGCTGGACCGCCGGCCGGTTATGGCCCTGTGCGGTAGGGACGTGATTCATCGCGTCCCTACGAAACGCTCAGTGAGTCAGCGATGGCGCGGTCGGCGTACTGGAGGGTCGTCTGACCGATGGTAATCCGGTCGCCGCTGCGCAGGGAGTGGGTGCGGATAGGGCGGCCATTGACGGCGGTGCCGCCCGAGGTGCCCATATCGCTGAGCAGGTAGCGCCCGCCCTGTTCGGAGATGCTAGCGTGCTGGGGAGCGACTTGCTTGTCCATCGCCAGGGTGATGTCGCACTTGGGGCTGGAGCCAATGATGGTGGGCGAGCGGTAGATGATGAACTCCTTGCCCATCAGGGCCCCCCCGGTGATGCGTAGCCATGCCTCCTTGCGCATCTGCTCGACGAAGCCAATCGCCACACCACAGGCCAGGCCCAGCATGACGATTGCCACCAGGCGGCTGAGTTCACCGCCAGCAGTGCCGCCAAAGAGCATTAAGACCAACTGAGTTAGCCCACTAATGGGGTCGAACAGCAGGCCGCCTGCCAGGCCGCCGATGAGGCCGCCAAGCAGTCCGTTGACGATTCTACGCCTGGCCCGCATCAGCACTCCCTGGCCCAGACCCACGAAGAGACCGACCATCGCCCAGCCCAGGCCGCGGACAAGCACCTGGACCGCCAGATTGGCCTGATTGCCCCCACCCAAGCCCCCGTAGACAAGCTGACCGAAGACCCCGCCTAAGAAGCCGCCGGCTCCACCGATGGCCAGGCCGAGCAGGGCCCCGAGGCCAGCCTTCTCCCAGACACGTGAGTTGATGCCGTCCACGCTGCCCAGAGCCATCCCGATCATCCCGCCAAGACAAGCGCCGAACAGGCCCATCTCGGCTAGAATGCTGACCAGTGTCTGTGGAGCTGGCGTGGCTCCGACTGGCAGGTCGGTGGTGAATGGTTCAGACAGCAGCCAAGCGATGAAGCCGCCAATAGCTCCGGCCAGAGCCATCGAAACGACACTCATCACATTGGGAGCCACCAAGGCCTTCTTAGAGGGCCTGAGCTTGTCCGCCTCCGGCACGGCATCTACGGCAGGATAGGCAGTGGGTGCTGCGGGCTTGACCGGCTCGTCCGGGATATCCAGGAGATCGTCGGTCTCGATGACCAGCATACCTTCATCACCGGCAGGCGCGGCCTCATCCACTGGAGCCAATTCCTCAGCATCCAAGGAGATATCCAGGACCTCTTCGTCGGGCGGTTCCTGGGGTTCAGTGTCCTCCCCCATATTGTCAGTGTCGGGGTTCACAGCTCCACCTCCCAGTCGGGTGCGTAGCGGTTCAGCAGGGTCGCCAGTCGCTCATAATCGCCATCTGGCTCCCCGTATATATGGTAGCTGACAGCCGCCTGAATCTGATCGCGATGCCAGCAGAATATGCCCCATGTGAAATCATCTGGGTCTATCACAAGCGCCACCTGGATGGGGTCGGGGAAGAAATGCTGATGAATGAACAGGTCCGGGCCGGATAGAAACACGCCCAGACCGGGGTGCGTATGATACCAGCCGATGATGCGCTCGTTCGGGAAGCATGCGTCCTTGTCGCGCAGCATCGCGTCCCAGGCTTCGTGGGTGAAGGTGAGACACAAGCGCCGGCCTTCGGCTAACTCGGCAGGAACCGCCCCGAGGATAGCCAGGTAGTCCTCGCCCCTGTCCTGATACGGCCGGCCGACCAGCAGCCCGCCGGCCTCGACGCGCTGGCCCTCAGGGAGGCCGGCCAGTATCTGCTCGACGGTCCTGAGATGCAGGTAGATGGCAAAGGGCGTGGGCGCGCCTCCAAGGCAGCCGACCACTTGGTGTGGCTCAGCAGGGCGTGGCCGCTGCTCAGGCACGAGTAGCGCCTCAGGCTCCAACTCAAGTTCCAGGTCATCAGAGTGTTCGTTCATCGCTGTGCCGGCCAAGTCAGAGCAGGATTGACGCACGAGCACTGCTATCTGTAATTGTACACCAATCTGCTAATGACGACCAGAACCACGAGCGCAATTGCGGTTACGACCAGGGCAGCAATCGCCTTGGCGTAGACGCCGGGCTCGTTTGCACGGCTGAGGTAGTACTTTGCTAGAGTGGCCAAGGCGTGATAAGAAGCAAGCAACATCAGCAGCGGGCTGAGAAGTGCGCCACAGCAAACGAAGCTGAACGTTGAGGTTAGCAGGGCCCAGATGGCAAGCGTGATGGCAGAGTTGGCCTGGCTGTGTAGCTGGTAGCGGATAGTGCGAGGGAGGTTGCTGGAGGTCAACGGTCGGCCTGCCACCCGATAGGGTTGGTACTCGCGCGGATACGGCGGCATCAGTGTGGCCCGCGCCGCCCTCAGGCCACTTGGCCCGGCCGAGCAACCGTAGGTGGTGCAGCCGCCATTCTCCTGCCAGCATTCTCGATGATGAGGAGTGCCACACTGCGGACATCTTATGACCGGGCGGCTGCCTTCGATAGGAAAGCGACAGTAAGGGCACAGGTCGGGGGCCTTGTCCTGCCTAGTCTCCAACAGTTCGATGTCAACATCGCTCTCTGCAGACACCCGGCCTTTGGCGGTCCAGCCGCAATTGAGGCAGACCTTACCGAGACCTGTCAGTGGTTGACCGCAAGCTGGACAGCGCATCGAATCCATCATCTAGAGGGGGGCCTAACCTAATACTGTCCTCCGGAGGAAGCATCAAGGACAATAATGTAGAGAAACCAGGCCACCGGGATGAGCGCGCCCAGCACCACGGCGGCGACAGCCTTCCCGTACGCGCCAGGTGCACGAACCCCTAAGCGACTGATATTTGAAAGCACCGATATGCCCCAAAAGAAGCCCACGATAGATAACAGCGGACAGCAGAGGAGGCCGAGAATCGAGCAGACCAGGGCGTTGGTGGCGCTGCTGTTGACCTCCGTGACGAGCAGTTGCGTGACGAGGTCGCCGACCGGTCCCGATGTGGCCGGGCGGGCGCCAGGCGCAGGAGCAGTGCCAGCCGCTGCTACTCCGGGCGCGCCCCGGCAGCCGTAAGTGGTGCAGCCGCCGTTCTCCTCCCAGCAATCCCGATGATGCGGCACTCCGCAGGCGCTGCACACTACGACATCCTCGGCGCTCTTGATGGGGAACCGGCAGTAGGGGCAGGTCTTCCCCACCGCCTCTTCGTGCGCTCAATAATGTCCTCGTCAAAGAACTCAGGCTGCTGTGAGGCAGCAGCCGACCAGTCAGACAGGTCGGGGGGAGCAGGTTGCGGAGGCTGTGATGGCGGCGGTGGCACTGACCAGGCAGGTGGGGCAGGCTCTGAAGGGGCAGAGGGCGGCGGCTCCTGGCGCCGCACCGGCGCGCCGAAGATCTGCTCCCCGCACTTGGGACAGAACCGCCCCTGTACCCTGATATTCTGTTTGCAATGTGGACATCGCATGATAGAAGACCACTTGCGGCCAATAATGGAAAGAGTGGGGGTAGGATGGCCGCCCCGTACTATATGGACTAATTGTATTAAGTGCAAAGGCCCGGTAGCATCCAAAGGGCGGGTACGACAGGCTTCCCGCCTGCGCGCCCTGAGGGCAAGCTGGAAGCTTGCCCTACCCAAAGTGTGGCAAGGCTGGCGGGCAGGATGCCCGCCCCACGACTTAGCGCTCAAAGCAACTCAATATCCAGGTCGTCTTGCTTCTCACCGCCCGGGGCCGCTCCACTCCCCATATCAAATAGCTCAAGGTCAATGTCAGGCTGGTACAGGTCGGTGGTGTCAATGGGAAAGAGATGCTCGTGCTGCTGGGCCCAGCGGGCAGCTACCGCGTTCAAAGGACTCTTGGGATTGTAGCTCTGGTACTGGATCATCTGCCCAATCTGGATGACAATGTCTACCACTGTCTCGCCGGCTGCCCAGTAGTCATCAATGCAGATGTAGTTGCCGAAGTTGGGATGGAAGATGGGCGTCAGCAATACGCACTTGGGCTTTTCGCGGGGGTAGCCCTGATGCAGATAGATTTCGGCGACGTGGTTGTCCCGCTCGCGGGGGCGGTTGGTGGCCGGGTCAAGTTCCAGACCCTTGATCCTATACTCAACGCGGTAGGCCTCCGGCGGGTTGCCGTGCAGAGGTGTCACATTGATGTACGGGTGGCCGGCAAACTCGTCGCGTATCTGCTGCCAGTCCGCATACAGTCTTCGCAAACGTGCGTTCATCTTCGTCTAGCCTCGAATCACTATTGCCCCTTCAGGATTCGACGAACTGCCTGCCCCACCTGCGCCAGACGTTCGCGCAGGCTAGCCATTCCTTCCTCTTCGTCGGCGACATCGTAACTGAGTTTCTCAGCCATTTCTCCAGCGGCGGCAAAACACGCCTCGTCGGCGAGGATGCGCACGCCGCCCAGGGAGACCAGTTCGCCCTCGCGCCAGCCGAACAGGCCCACGCGTTCGAATAAAGGGTCCACGACCAGGGCCACACTCTCCGGTGCTGCAAAGAAGTTGTTGTGAATGAACCTATCCTGGTGGGACAGGAAGATGCCGAAACCCGGGTGGCTGTGATACCAGCCCAGGATGCGCAGGTCGGTACCCATTGCGTCTAACTGTCGGTAGATTTCCGTCCACGCCTGGTGGGAGAAGGTTACATATCCCAGGCCAGCCTCCTCGGTGGCGGCAGGCAAGGCCGCAGTAAGCTCGATGACGAGGCCGCGCTCGGACGGATAGCTCTCCCCCACCAAGACGCCGCCGACCTCCGTCTCCGTATCACTGCGGGCGTGTGCCAGCGCTTGCTTCAGACAGCCGAAGTGCACGAACGGTCTTGGGTCAGCCGCCGGGGCACCGATGGTAATGACGCTGAGTTCGTCACGGTCGGCCGGGTCCGGCCGCTGCTCGGCCTCAGGCTCTGCATCGTCGGAATGCAGCTCAATCTGAATGTCTGCTGTCGGGTCGGCTTCCGGCATCGCATCCCGATCAGTTTCTGAGTTATTCTCCACTGTAGATCTCGCTCATCGGTGGTATCTGCAACCGCATGCCCGGCTCCAGGGAACCTCCCAGGTCGAGCCCGTTAGCTTTGGCAATAAAGGGCCACAGTTCCCCATGCCCATCATAGTGTTTCTGGGCAATGCGCCAGAGGCTGTCGCCCGGCTGCACCACGTAGTACGACTCGGCTTCCACTTGCGCTCGGGCCTCAGTGGCCGGAGGCGGGGGCAGTTCTTCCTCAACAGTAATCGTTGGCGCCGGGGACCTGACGACAACGGGAGTGGGCTCAGAGCCCTCTGGCGGCCCGTACAGAGCAAGTAGCAAAGCTATCTGCATCCCCAGCACCAGACCCGCAATGCCCAACACGGCCGCGGTCAGCAGCGACATACGCGGACGTCTGGAGGTGACCGGTGGCGTCAGAGGAAGCTGTACTGTCTCAGACACAGCCGGCATCTGTAGGCCGGCAGAGGCCGCCGCGTAGACCTCGTAGTCGTCAGTCTTCTCTATCTGTTCACCCTTCCAGACGAAACAGCCTGATTCTCTGCCGACCGGGTCGGTGACATACGCTACCTGCCAGGGCGCGGTGAAGAAGTTGCGCTGGATGAACAGATCATATTCGCTGAGGAAGATGCCAAAGCTGGGATGAGTATGATACCAGCCGATGATGCGCTTGTCAGGATAGTCACGGTCCTTGACTTTGTTCAGATGCGCCCAGGTATCGTGAGTGAAGGTAACGCTGCCTCGGCGCGACTCGATGTGTTGGGCTGGAATGGCAACCTCGGCCCGCACTAGCGTCTGACCATCCCCCTCGAGTACTGTACCCAGCAGCAATCCCGCCAGTTCGTGGCGCAGGTCCTGGGCAGCATGCTGCTCCATATCGGCGAGGGCCTGCTGGCTAATGGCAACGGCAGGAGCGCCCGCGTTCCGGGGGCGATCAGTTTCATCAGAGAACAGTTGGATATCGTCGTCCTGGCTCATATTCAGTCAACCATCGATTCGCGTGTCGTACCCAAGGCCGGTGATGAGGGGAACGTCTAGCACTGCGATAAGTCAGGCGGCTGCTCTTCGGACTCCTGCGGGCGGGCGATTGGCGGCATTCCCGCTTCATAGAGTCTCAGGCGCTGCTCAATGCGCTGCATCTGGATGGCGCTGTCCCGGAGCCTGTTGTTGGCCTCATTCAATCGTTCTGCCAGCCTGTCGCGCTCAGCCTGCAAGGCACCGACCTGTTGCTGTAGTTCGGCGACTCCCTGCTCGAATTGTCTGCGGAGGTTTGCTGAACGATACAGGACACTGACAACAATCAACAGTGCAACCGCCAACGAGATGACGGCCAAACCAATGCCTAACATCTGCGGTGACAGTGGCATACACAGTATCTCCTTTGTTCAGAGAGGTCGTTCGACCGGGTCTGCTATGCGATCGCCCCCAATGCCTCTTCCCTATCAGCGGCCAGCAGGAAATGCTGCATCTGCATACCGTCCCGCCCGGTGACAATGTCATAAAGCGGCACGCCCAACTGGGCAAATGTGTGATCCAGGTAGGGCTCTTCGCCGCTGATGCTATGGATCAGAACCGGGTCGCGCAACTCCCCACAGTGGGGGCACTTGCCCTCCGCTTCGGTGATCTTGCCCAGAGACTTGAAGACCTCTTCTCGTTCATTGCACTGATGGCAGACCAGCGCAATGCAAATCTCCTTGTCGAACTCCAGCACCGCGCGGGGTGAAACACGCTGACGTACAAAGTCGAGGGCCTCCCCGACGGAGGTGTTCACCGCCGACATTTCAGTCTCGATCACCTCAGGATAGATATCGTGGGCTGGACAGTCCGGTCGGCGCTCATAATTAACAATGTATGAGTCGTGATTCAGACCGTTGAAGAAGAAGCCCTTGCCGGCCAGGGTTGGCATCTCGCGGTCGGCGTGGAGCAGCTTGATGCCCTCCTGGACCTGGATGCCGGCGATGACAGCCGCCGTGGTCGGCGTGGTCGGCACCTTGCCCATCACGACATCATCTTTGGAGATCAGAGCACAGGAGCGGCGCTGGGAGAGCAGTTCATAGTCCCGGGCCGACATCGTGCACTCATAGCAAGGGCCGTCAGGTTGAAAGACGCGCACCATCCCAGTGATGACTTCAATCGCCCCCTCAATCCAGGGCTTGTTCCAGTGCCAGCAGTTCTGATTGATGGCGACCCGCGCCTCACGGTTGTCCAGGCCGCCGAAGATCAGATCCATCTCCCCGTACACGCCGGCCCCCAGGTCATAGACGATATTGACATTGAACGGCTGGGCGGTGACATCGGGATTGAGCGCCATCACCGCCTCGGCCGCGACATCCGCCTTCAGACGACCTTCATCAGCGTGGCGGAAGAGTACCGAGCGCGTCAGGTTGGAGTCCTCAATCACATCCATATCGGCTATCAGGATCCTGCCTACCCCCAGCAGCGCCAACTGCTTGAGGATCTCGTTGCCCAACGCTCCAGCCCCAATAACCAGCGCGCGGGCCTGGGCCAGGCGTTCCTGATCCCACCACGGTATCAGCCGCAGGCGGTGATAACGATCCTCCTCCAGATCAATGTCCAGGACAATGTCATCCTGCGCGAGTTGATGCTCAGTCATAGGTCCGTCCTACTGCCCGGCGGTGATCTCCGGCTGGAGCCGTAGCACATCGCCATCCTTGACCTCACCATCGCTGAGGGTCTGGTCGTCAGCGAGTTGCTTGCCTGAGGCCTTGTGGTGGAACTTATAGCTCAGCGGCTGACCATCAGGCCCTGTGGAGGGCAGATTCATCATCTGCACGAGCTTGGCAATGATGCGGCGTACCGGAGCGTCGTCCGGCAGGCTTGCCTTCTGCTCCTTGGTGCCCGTGGTGTCCATAATCGTAACAGTGACTTTGCCCATACGCTAAATGCCTCCTTGTGAAACTGATCGTGCACAATCTTCTCTGTAGCCAGGAACATCCCAGCCTACCTCCGGCGTCCTTGAAAATGCCCATCATTGTGGATCTCTTGAGTGGCCTGTTGCTGTGCACAGGCACGATAACCGTCATCTCTCCCTTTCGCAGTTTCACGTGGGAGCCACGTTGACGGACCACCAGGTAACCTGTCTTCTCCAACACGCGGATCACCTGGCCGCCACTGAGGGCAGGGATTCGCGGCATTATACGGCGACCTCCACCTTCTTAGCCGGTGGCCCAGGGAATTCGTTCTCGTCGGCTTCGAGGTAAAGCTCGATGGCCTCCTGGATATGCCGCAACGCTTGTTGCTCGGTTTTGCCCTCAGAATGGCAACCCGGCAAGGCGGGCACCCACGCGTGAAAGCCACCCTCTTCACATGGCTCAATAATCGCCACTATTCTCACTTGCAGTACCTCCTGGTGCCCGTGGTGTCCATAATCGTAACAGTGACTTTGCCCATACGCTAAATGCCTCCTTGTGAAACTGAAGTGACTTTGCCCATACGCTAAATGCCTCCTTGTGAAACTGACCGTACACAGTCTTCTCTGTAGCCAGGAACATCCTAGCCTACCTGCCCCCCGCACATCCTCCGAATCTGTCAATCGAGCAGCCGGCGCAGGTCGCTGGCTGTCAAGCCTGCCTGCCGGAGAATACTTGCCAGTAGCCCCGGCCCTACCGTACCAGAATGGTCCGGTGCCACGGCCATGCGTTTGGTCTCTGGGTGGCGCAGGATGATGTGGCTGCCTGTTTGCCGGCGTACGATAAAGCTAGCAGGCGCCGCACATTGGTGCGTGGGAGCCTAGGCAACCTTTGCCGCCTCCACAGTTACAGTCACTTTGCGCAGGATAGCCTCGCGCTTGCGTCCCAGGTTAACCGTTATGCCCTTGCGTTCGCGTGGTGGCAGGTCGCCATCCTCCTGCAGGACAGCTACATAGCCCTGAATCGCGTCTTCAGCCATGAGCAGCGCTTCAGTAAGTGTCTCCCCGTAAGTAACACAGCCGGGCAAAGCCGGCACTTCCACTACATAGCCGCCCTCACGCTCCGGCAAGAGCACTACGGTATAAGTCAATCGCACAGTCGTCGCCTCCTATCGTTTTCTTCACAACCCCGCTGCCAGACTGCTCGTACACGTGACGCCGCCTCGTCTCAGAGATTCCCGCGCCTTCATACCCGGGTGGCGATGTCCTCGGGATTGATCTCGCAAAAGGCCTCGTCCGCGATGTAGAAAAGCTTGTCACCCAGCTTGAGAAAGTGACCCGCGTCTAGATAAAAGTGGCAAAGAGGTTTCGGGAGCCACTGCGCCACGACCTCGCTGGTGTTTACGTCCAGCGCGTATATCGTGCGTACGGGGCCCTCGGCATCTCCCATCGCCATGATTTCAAGGTTGCTGAGAAGCAGATAGTCTTCCGCCCACGCTATAGCTGGCGCAGAATGATGCCGCTTGGGATTAGGCTCGGGAATGTCCCACAACACCTCCCCGGCTGGCCAGTCAATCAGTTTGAAGCGATACCCATCCCCCAAGCTTGTCTCGAATAGGGCTTTGGTGGTTCCGGGTAGCCAGCCAAAGCATTCGGCATTGGGGCCTATGGCTACAGCCTCACTAATGACGGCCCCATGATAGAACTTGAAAACGTTGTCCTGGCAGTGCAGCAGAGCACCACGGCCTTCCGGTGCAGGAACCGGCATCTCGTAAGGATCATCACAGTCGGCGCGGAAACGTTCCGTGCCATCCGGCCCGATTACCACCAACTGCACAGCTTCCTTCTCAGGACTTTGCCAGCACAGTAGTGAGATACTGCCGTCTTCTCGCAGGTTGAAGTCCCAGCCCTTATAGTTGGTGAAGGGGCCAACTGTGGCAGCAAGCTGGCCCGACTTATAAATATCAAGCACAAGCTGACCCGGTTGAGGATCGTACTGATGCACGAAGGTGCGGCTATCCGCTGTCGCAGTGATGTAACCGTTACTGCGGCCTTTCTTTGAAAGGATGAACTGCCAGTCTTCGTTAACACCGTAGATCGTCGTCATACCATTCTCGCTGACCGCAACATAGCCTGGGCGTGCTGTAACGCGCGGCCCTGAGAACTCTCGAGCAACCCGTCCACTGGAGTCAAACCAACGCACGGTGGTTGAGCCACCGGATCCCACATGTGCTTCCGTAACCGAAACATACGGAGCAAACCACCTGGTGCGGATCTCTCCCTGGTGGGATCCCGGCACATAGTTTGGCGGTGGTGGTGGCATTGGCGCCCACGCCGCACGCGCCGTGACGAATATCACCAAACTCGTCAGAAGTCCGACTGGCAGGCAACACGGTCCAGTATTCATATCACCACCTCGACCCTAAACACGAAATCCGCGTTTACAGTAAGTCAATGTCCACATCTGAGAGGTCCTCTTCCTGCTGGGGCGGCTGGGCTGTCTCTGACGGTGCGGGCCCGACGGGCTGCATGGTGATGGGCACTTCCGGCGCGGCTGAACGGGTTAGGTGGCGTGCCAGCAGCAGCACCGTCAGCGATGAGACAATCAGGGAGATGATGATGGGCAGGAGTATGACCCACAGCAAG
>JALGTI010000081.1 GCA_029821455.1 Candidatus Zipacnadia bacterium
GCCGCGGTCGGCGATCCTAAGGGCCGCCCGCGCGTTCTGCTCGACCAGCAGGATGGTAGTGCCCTGTGAGCGTAGCTCGGAAATGGTCTGGATGATCTGCTGGGCGAGGCGTGGTGCCAAACCCAGGCAGGGCTCATCAAGCACCAGCAAGCGGGGCTGGGCCATCAATGCCCGCCCCATCGCCAGCATCTGCTGCTCGCCACCGGAAAGAGACCCGCTGTGCTGGGCCCTGCGCTCAGCCAGGATCGGGAACAGTGCATAGATGCGCTCCAGAGCGCCCTGCACCTCGACTTTTCTCCCCGCGCACAGTCGGCTATACGCTCCCAGCAGCAGGTTGTCGTGTACCGACAGGGGGCCGAAAAGCTGGCGACCTTCAGGAACCTGTGTTATACCCAAACGCACCAACCAGGGCCTCCGGGCGAGTGCCGACGATTGACTGCCCATCGAAGCTAATAGTGCCGCTGGACGGCCTCAACAGTCCGCAGATGGTTCGCAAGGTCGTGCTCTTGCCTGCGCCGTTTGCTCCCAGCAGCGCGACGATCTCTCCGCTGTTCACGTGCAGAGACAGACCCTTCAGGACGTGAAGCTGCCCATAAAAAGCATTCACACCTGCCAGGGCCAAGAGCAGAGGCCCATCACTCACGCTTGCCCCTCCTCACCCAGGTATGCTGCGATAACCTGTGGATTGGCCTGAATCGCCGTCGGAGTGTCCACCGCCAGCAGCTTGCCTTGATCCAGAACCGCCACTGTAGCGCAAACTTCCATCACCAGACTCATATCGTGTTCGATTACCACAGTTGTCAGACCAGTGTCTGCAATCCGCTGGATCAACTCGCCAAGCACCTCGGTCTCTCTCGTGGTCAGACCCGCCGCTGGTTCATCTAACAACAGCAGCCGAGGCTGTCCGGCCAGCGCACGCGCGATCTCGACCAGACGCTGCTGGCCTGGCGGCAGGCTTGCCGCCGGTACGGCAGCTCTGTCGGCCAGCCCCACGAACTCCAGTGCTTCACGAGCCTGAGCCCGCAGACGCCGTTCCTCCGCTCTCACCGAGGGCAGCCGCAGCACCGTGGGCACCAGGCCACTGTAACCGTGACGATGAGAGCCCGTCAGCACATTGTCCAACACACTCATACTCGGGAAGATTTGCAGATTCTGGAAAGTGCGGGCCACCCCCAAACAGGCAATGGTATCCTGGGTTAGGCCGAGCAGCGGCCGGCCCTCCAACATCGCAGCCCCACTGGTGGCCGCATACAGGCCGGTTATTACATTGAATAGTGTCGTCTTCCCTGCACCGTTGGGGCCAATGAGTCCGAGGATGACGCCCGGATGCACGTCAAAGGACACGTTGTCCACTGCCACAAGGCCGCCGAATACCTTGCGTATGCGCTGAACGCCTAGCAGTGGCCTGCTGTCATGCGCCATCTCGCGCCACTCCTTTTCGACGCAAGCCACGAGCCAGACCTTGGGGCAAGAACAGCAAGACGAGCACCACAATGACGCCAAACAGAACGACATCCATGTCCTTTGCCGGGGCGAAGACGTGGCCCAGTTGCACTAGCAGTTGGTCAATGACCGTCAATGCGGCCGCCCCGATGACCGGGCCCCACAGGGTAGCACCCCCACCCACCACCACCATCACCACCAGTTCAATGGAGAAGACAAATCCGAACGGATGTGGGTTCACAAAGTTTACCCAGTGGGCGTAGAGGCTGCCGGCCACTGAGGCGTAGATGGCACTGAGCACAAACACCATCAGCTTGTGCCTGCCTGTGTTGATCGCACAACTCCGGGCCGCTATCTCACTGTCATGGATTGCCCTCAGTGCCCTGCCTAGCCGCGAGCGCAGCAGATTCCGCGACAGCACCACCTGCAGCAGCACCAGCGGCCAGACTAAGCAATAGATACGCAGATCGTTGTCAAAGACGAAACTGCCGATGTTGAGGTCCGCGATTGCCGGCAGGCCCGACGGCCCGCCTGTCAGGTTGCCTCCCTCGTTGAACAGAATGCGCACGATTATGCCGAACCCCAACGTCGCCATGGCCAGATAGTGCCCGTGCAGCTTCAGTGTCGGCATACCGATCAGATAGGCCACCAGCGCCGTGGCAAACGCGGCAACGACTATTGCCAGCCACGCATTCCAGCCATAGTGCAGCGTCAGTATCGCCGAGCCATAAGCACCTAGCCCATAGAAGGCCGCATGGCCAAGCGACACCTGGCCCGCATAGCCCATCAGCAGGCCCAGGCCAATGGCCACCATGCTGTACAGGCCGATGAAAACCCCAATGCTTAGGAGGTAGTTACTACGCGTGACTAGCGGCAGGGCAGCGACTATAAGAGCAGCCACTACAAAACCAAGCAGCTCCAGTTTGCGCTCGGAGAACATCCTCAAACCCCCTCCGCGCGCTCGGTGCCGAATAATCCACCAGGCCGCAGAAACAGCACCAGCAGGAGAACAATAAAGGCAAAGGCGTCCTGCAGGCCCGCATAGCCCTCGGGCGCCAGGCCAATCCCCAGCTTCTCCAAAACACCGATAAAGAGCCCCCCGACCACTGCTCCCAGGCCGTTGCCCAGGCCCCCGATGATCGCTCCGCAAAAGCCCTTGAGGGCCAGGATCGTGCCGCCATCATAACTGGCAAAGGTGATGGGGCTGATCACCACGCCCGCCAGTCCCGAGAGTGCAGCGCTGAGGGCAAATGAGCCCTGCACCATGCGCGATACACTGATGCCGGCTAAACGCGCTGCGTCCGGATTGATCGCGCAAGCCTGCATCGCCTTGCCCACAAGGGTGTGATCAAAGAACAGGCGCACTCCGAACACCGCCAGGGCTGTGAGACCTAGCACCCACAGATATTGGAGCTGCAGCGCCGCACCACCTATAAAGATAGACTTGTCCCCAGAGAACGTGGGCACCGCCAGAGACTCCGGACCCCACACGAGCTTCGCAGCACCTCGCAGCAGCACTGATGTGGCCACCGTGATGATGATTAGTACTATGACCGGCGATCGGATGAGCGGGCGGATCGCTAGCCGCTCCATCAGCAGGCCAATCGCTGCAACAATCAGCACGGCGACTACCAGGGCCAGGACGAGAGGCACATTGGCGACGACGTAGAGGCTATAGAAGACAAGCCCGCCGAGCACCACGAACTCGCCCTGGGCGAAGTTGATGATCCCAGTAGCGTTATAGATGATCGTGAAGCCCAGAGCCACCAGCGCATAGACGCTACCAACGGTCACGCCGGTGACCAGATACTGCAGCAGTTCAGAGGTTTGCATTGGCCATCAACTAAACGTGGTGGTGCCGCGAGGAGGCAGCCGAGCCATTCCTCGCGGCACCGGTTCAGCCCTCAGACACCGGGCTAGTCAAGCTCGACCCAGGTGCCGTTTTCGATCTTGACGATCGTGAAGCCTTGCTCCGTCAGGCCATTGTGATCGTCCGCCGACAGGTTGAAGATGCCGCCTGTCCCGACGTGCTCCTGGGTGGCCTCAATGGCATCCCGTATCGCTGCGCGATCTTCGCCGGCTTCCTCGATGGCGTTGATTACTATCTGCAGCGAATCATAGGCGTGGCCAGCAAAGGTGTTGGCCGGCTTGCCGCTATGCGCTTCGTATTTCTCCCGGAACTCCAATAGGACCGCCTTCTGCGGATCATCATCCGGCAGGGCGTCAGCAACCAGAAGCTTGCCGCACGGAAGGATCACACCCTCGGCGGCGTCACCGGCCAAGTCGATGAACGTCTTGTTGGCAATACCGTGGCTGTTGATGCATTGAGCCTGCATCCCCAGGCTCTTCATGTTCTTGGCGATCACCGCCGGCCCGGGATTGGTCCCCCAGCAGATGACCGCTTCGGGGGCCTTGGCCTTGATCTTGGTGAGCTGGGCCGTCATATCGGTGTCCTTGGTGGCGAACTTCTCCTCATCAACGATCTCGATGCCCGCCTCGGCCAGTTGCAGCTTAAGCTGCTCCGCGCCGCTCTGCCCGAAGGCATTGCTGTCGCAGATGATAGCCACCTTCTTGATGTCCTGCTCCTTCAGATAGACGACTATGCGCGCGACAGCCAGCACATCCGTCTGCGCACTGGAAAAGACCCACTTCTTGACGGGGGTCGTGATCTTGGCTGAAGCCGCGCAGGCGAACAGGGGCACCTCCGCCTTCTCACAACCGTCCAGAATGGCCAGGCTGGTCCCGCTCATCGTCGGTCCCACGATGGCACAGACTTCGTCCTGCTCGATGAGTTTCTTGGCCGCCAACACCGCATCGGCCTCTTCGGTGTGGTCGTCCTCGATAATGATCTCCAGCGGACGACCATTGATGCCCCCAGCCTTGTTGACATCATCTTGCACCATCTTTGCCGTGAGGGCCTCTGGCTCACCTAGCGGAGCGCCTGGCCCCGTCACCGAAAAGATCGCCCCGATCTTGATTGGCTCACCCTCCGGTGCCGGCGGCTGCCCCGCAGATGGTGGTGGGGGCATACCTGTTAGGGGTGGTGGTTGCGGCTTGGCACAGCCAGCGACCAGCGCGAGTGCCAGAATGGCACCCAGAACACAAGCTACGACTAACAACCGTGGATGCAGATCACGCATCTCATTACCCTCCTTCTGTCCTTGGTCAAGTTAGGGCTCCCCTGCCTCCACAGGAATTCGCCACCAGCCGTCCGTGGTGTCGCAGCCCGCCGGGCGGTATTTCGGCTGACCGGAGCCGAGCCCGGTACGTTGTGATAGGTACTTTCCCGTATTGCCGCTGGATTTCCTCCTTCACACCTCCCGCCAGAAGGATTCTTTTCGGCTCCCAGTGTCGCCCTCCTCGCCCCAGCTCGACTGCCTACTTGAAACTGTAGCTGAGGCCGATCCACTGGGTGCGCCGCGAGTTGGGGACCGTGTTGCCATACCAGAGCCTATAGCCCAACCCCAGCTTCTCCGTGGCCTGGTAGTCCAAAGCCACGTCCCACGAATACCGGAAACGATCCCTCCGCAGCCGCACCTCTCCGAAGGCGCCGAACTCACCCTTAGGACCCGTGCTGAACTTCCATTTGCTGCCCAACTGTCTTTCGTAGCCAATCTGCGCCCCGATATCGCCAACCCAACCCTCGGCGAGACGGATGTCCTTGCTCATACCGCCCGTAAGCTCCAAGAACCCATAGCGGCGCTGCTGGCGGTAGCCGGCTGCCACGAGGGTGTGGATGCTGTCCAGACCGTGGTCACCCTCCGTCTGAATCAGGAAGACCGGATACCACCTTCGCATCACATTACCATAGTTGCTACCCAGCGTGCGGAAGCCGGTGCGGAGGTGGTCCAGCTTCGCCGTATCACTCTTGGAATAATCCGAATCAACAGTAATGGCGAGCGACCGCGCCTTGCCGGGCACAAGCCACTCGCCGTCGAAGTTCCACGAAAGCGTCCAATCGCTGCCGCCATCTCCCTTCGTCTCAATCGCACTGAATACCGCTTTGGCTTGTTTGGTCTCAACCGCCCAGGCCGATGAGGAAACGCACACAACCAGAAGCAACAACGCGGCACCAAAGACGTAAGGCCTGATCATAGTCATCTTTCCCACCTTCCGGAATTGTGGGTTACGCATTTCCCCTCCGCACCTGGGGCCCACTTGGCAGTGGGCTGAAGATTCGTCGCTACCGCATCGAGTGCCTCCTGACTGCTGGAGGCGTTTGCCCTATTCCACGCAGGTCGCCGTTATCCCTCTTGTCATCGGGCATTGGTGTGAGCCAGCAGCCTCCGCCGCACGGAGGACCCGAAACCAGTTAACGGGAAATGACGCGCAGCGCTGCCATCAGACGCGCATTCATCCAGGGAGTGAGCATCAGATTGAGCCTACTTGGTGGCTATTTCAATGTGCCTAAACCGGGTGACCTGCACGAACGGATGGCCGGCGCGATGTCATATCCGGGCGCGATTGTTCAACAGCAACGCGGCGACCGCTGGGGCCTATGTACGGTTGACCCAGGCGTCGCCAGCAAGCGAGAACGGATCGCTGTCAGTGAAGATGGCCAGGTGGCCGTCGGCGTTGCAGGGTATCTGCTTGACGCCGGCTATGATGGTGATCGGCGGCCCGCGCGTTATTGCCTCGATTTGTACGAGCAGTACGGGGAAGCTCTACCGGAGCATCTCAACGGCGGCTTTACCATTGCCATAATAGATTGCAGAAAGAACATCCTGCTACTTATCACCGACCATGTGAGCACCAGCCCGTTCTATTACTGGTCTGGTGAAGGGTATGTATTTGCCAGCGCGGCGAAGGGGATACTGGCGCACAGGGCCGTAAGCGGTGAACTTGACCGCTATCGGGCTGGCGAATTTCTGATGACAGGGCAGTCCGCAGAACCGGGCACACTGTATCGAGATATAAGGCAGGTTCCGGGCGCGGCGGTTATGGAGTTTCAAGATGGGCAGGTGCGGGAGCGGGTCTACTGGCGGCTGCCAGCGAAGTACGAGGAGGACATGACACTGGATGAGGCAGCCACCCTCATCGCCACGGTGGTTTCCAGTGCTGTGCAGCGCGCTTGCCCGCCGGGGCGGCGCCACGCTCTAATGCTGGGCGCGGGGCTGGATGCGAGGTTTATCGGGGCCTGTATGCCTTCAGATACGGAGTGTGTGACGCTGCATCAGTTCAAGGCTCGTGAGGTGAGGCTGGCAGGACGGGTGGCCCAGGCCTTGGGCCTGAGGCACACGTACTGGCACTTGCCGCCGACCTTCCCGCTGGACATTATGGAAGAGGGGACGGAAACAGCAGAGGGGAGATATGCTTTCAGCCATGCCCACAGTCTGGTCCTGCGTCCGTGGCTGGAAGAGCGGGGGATTCAGGCGCTCACCATTGGGATCGGCGTAGACGTATTCCGAGGGTTGTATATGCCCGCCGCCAAGCTATGTGTGGGCGGGCACGAGGTGAAGCTACCACGGCTGGTGTCTCCTGATGATGGCTACCTGCTGCGATACGTCCTGAGACGCTCCAATCTGTCGGGCAAGCACATGGCTGCGGTGATGCGGGAGCCAACAGCGCAGGACGTAGAGGAGCGCACGACTGCGCTGGTTGCTGCTTGCGAGGAGCAGGCCCAAGAGCAGGGCTCTGCCCGGGTTGACCTACCGATGTACTATTGGTGTCCGTGTTTATGTCTGATGCGCTCGCACCTCAATGCACTTGCACTGGGGCGGGTGGCTGAGGCCGGACTGCCCTACTTCGACCGTGAGGTGATGGCTACTGTGGTACGAATTCCGCCACAACATCGCTTCGGCGCCCGCGCTTACCTGCAAGCCCTGGCGATGATCAACCCGGCCGTGGCTCGCATCCCACGGTCCCCAACGGGCGTATCGCCGCTGTGCAACGATTGGCTAGCCGCCGCCAACGAGCACAGTATGCGGCTCCTCGCTTACGCCTTGCGCAGACTGAATGGGCCGCTACGCGGGTGGTTGCCGGAGATTCACCTCGAATCGTGGCCGCTGCCCGGCGTGGCACTGTACGCAACAGACCAGGGTCGTAATCTGATGCGGGCTTTCGCCGCAGACTCCGTTGTCTGTGACCTGGGATTCCTGCACCAAGAGGCCTTGCAGGATATCGTGGAAAACCACATCAGCCGCAAGCAGGATGCGACCAGGTTCCTACTCAACTGGCTTACGCTGGAGCAGTGGCTCCGCACACACAATTAAAGCGGGCAAGGATTGGAGGGACAAGCAAGAGCATGCAGGCAGTGGTGAGCAGGGAGGCGATAAAGGCCCTCGCAGAGCCGTAAGCTGAGTAAAGAGGGAGTGGTAGAAGGAAACAGACACACAAGAGGGAAACACTGCAAACCAATTCTAGGAGGAATTGCTGATGCCAAAGATGGAAGTACATGCCCGGATCATGCTGCCAGAGGAAATGACGGTGAAGGACATTGACAAGTCGCTGTGGCGCGCACCGAAGGTTTACGTCCAGGATGCCCCCCCGCCTTCGGCACAACTGGAAGCCGCTGTACCGGGGGTCCAGATCGTACACGCCTACACCTCGCTGCTCTACAACCCCACTGATGGACTGGTCTACTGTGGCTTGACTGACTTCAACAACGATCTGCTATACACGTACGACCCGAATACGGGCAAGTTCGCCCAGCGACATTTCAAGGCAGTGACGACCAAGTATGATATGAAGATCCACCGGTCATTTGCGCTTGATCCGGAGGATGGCGCTATCTATATCGCGAGTGCGACGCTTCAGCAAGAAGCGGAGTATCTGGATTCAGTTGGGGGCAAGATCTTCCGCCACGACCCCCAGGCGAATCACACCGAGGTGTTGGCGATTCCGGTGCCACACGTCGGGATCCAGACGATTTGCCTGGACCCCAAGCGCAAGATCATCTACGGCCACGGCTACCCGATTCCGCTAATGTTCGCCTATCACATCGCGGAGGACAAAGTGGTGGATCTCGGGCTGGGCAGTCTACCGCATCAGGCCGGCTGCGACAAGGATGGCAACATCTGGGGCACCATCAACTACCAAGGCAATCTCTTTAGGTACAACCCAGAAGAGGGCATGGTTGTTCTAGATAATACACTACCTGAGTTCAATGGGCAGAAGTTGAGTATGAATATCTTCTACCAGGCCCCTGATGAGGACACCTGCTACATCGGCACCGGCGCCGGCGCGTTGTTGGCCTTCGATCCACAGGCGGCTGAATTCAGATACCTGGGTAAGCCAATGTTGGATGTACGCATTGAGGGCCTGCAAGTCGGCACGGATGGTATCCTCTACGGTTGCGGCGGATATTTCGCCTCGGAGGTGTTTGCCTATGATCGCGAGGCGGAGCGGTTCTACAACCTGGGCCCTATCGCCGACCCGGAGCTGGACATCCGCTGTATCATCCCGCACGACATGACGATGGATGCCGATGATGTCATCTACGCCGGCGAGACCGATATGGTGGGCCGCTCAACGGCGGCAGTGTGGGAATGCAAGGTCACGTGGTAGATTGTCCTTTAAGGCAGTATCTAATCTGGTAGCTGCGTTGGTGGTGGTCACAATGACCTGGTTCGGATGCGTAGCGCTGATCTTAGCAGCCACCTTATCATGGCAAGGGCCAGATCAGCTCATCTTCGTTTCGTCTCGTGATGGCAATCCTGAGATCTACGTGGTGAACGATGATGCCACTGGTCTCAAGCGGTTGACCAACGACCCCGCCGAGGACATCAGGCCCACCTGGTCCCCAGACGGGACTAAGATCGCCTTTGTGACTGACCGCGACGGCAACCAAGAAATCTATCTGGTGAACGCCGATGGCTCAGCCCCGTGGAATCTGAGCGCGAGTGAGGCCTTCGAGGATTACCCGTGCTGGTCAGGTGACGGGCGGCATCTGGCGTTTGCCAGCGACCGGGACGGCAATTCCGAGGTCTATATCTGCCACAGCGATGGCAGCGGTACACTCAATATCAGCCGCAACGAATCCTGGGACAGCCTCCCCACCTGGTCACCCGTGGCGAATCTGATTGCATACGTGACCGAGCGGGATCAGAATCAGGAAATCATCGTCTGTCTGCCCGATGGCCTGCGTCCCGTCAATGTTACCAATCACGAAGCCTGGGATGGTGATCCCAGGTTCTCACCAGACGGCAAGTTCCTGGCGTTCCGAACCCATCGCGACGGCAATATCGCGGTCTATCTATACGACCTGGCCACCGGGGCCCTGACAAACCTGAGCCAGAACTGGGTCTGGAATGAGGAGGCTGACTGGTCGCCGGACGGAGCGAAACTAGCCTATGCCTCGTCGCCAGTCGGCAATCGAGAGATCATCGTCGCTGATTTGACTTCGGGTACAACAACCGACATTACCAATAACGAGGCGAACGACTGGGCGCCCAAATGGTCCCCAGATGGGAAAAAGATAGCATTTCTCTCCGACAGGGACGGTGGGGTGAGACTGTACGTGATGAAAGCCGCCGGCAGCGAGGTCAGGGAGGTCAGTGCGGGGGAGGTTATGGACAACAGCCACGCCTGGCGGCCCCGGCCACCACGCCACCCCACAGCCCCGTCCCTGGAGGGAGGGGGCTAGCAGCGCTGGCCCGCAATGGCTCCGGCATGCGATGAATCCGAGTGCCACAAAGAGGCGGGGTGACGCTAGCGTCACCCCTAAGAAATGGCTTACCTAAGCCATTTTGGGCGTGTTCTATGTCGAGTTAAGCCTCAAAAGTATGGAACATACGTTCCATAGGAATATATTGGGGGCCACTTGGTTTGCCTCACCCCCTAACCCTCTCTCCTTGTAGTAGAGGGGGAGTGCCGCTTTAGCGGGATGGGGTGACGTTTTGGCCGGCTCATCGTTCTGAGCCAGTAGAAGGGATGCCCGCGCCACATCAGGACTTGCTAGGGCTTGGCTTGCTTGGAGTGCGCGAGGATGTAGATGAAGATGTTAGTGCCCATCTTGAAGGCCGGCTCGCGGGCTTCGGGCCGCACCCACTCACCAGTACCCTCCCAGCAATCGCCATAATCATTGCGCGAGAAGATAACACCTAGCCGGCCATCCATTTCAATGCCCTGCAGCGGATAGCGCTCGCCCATATCCCCGGCCGGCACGCGGTCGAGGACGTAGTAGGAGCGGTACAACTCGTGGCTAGGGGGCAAATCGTTAGGTGCTTGTCCGAATATCTTCTTCATCTCACGGCGGAAACACTCGCCAAACGGCCCATGGGAATCTTCGCCAAAAATGGTGCCGCCCCGCGCCACGTATCGCCTGAGCACCTCGCGCTCCTGCGGCGTGAACTTAAACGGCCGGTGCCCGCGCAAGTGCAGCACAGGAGTGTTCTGCACCTCCGTAAGGTCTAGCGGGACGAAACGTTCGTGGACGGTGACATGAACGTTGGTTCGCCGGCGCACCTCAGCCAGCAGGTTGGGCATTCCCTGAGCATCAGCCTGGTAGTCGCTGGTAGTCACACCCATTGGCATATCGAAGCTGCCAGCCACACCCACGTACAGGCCGCCTGGTGCGCTTTTGGCGCGACCTCCTGGCATGCCTGGCACAGCTCCCGTCCCGAGACCCGGCAGACCAGGGATCATG
>JALGTI010000480.1 GCA_029821455.1 Candidatus Zipacnadia bacterium
GGACTGCGAACGCATCGTTGAAGCCGTGCGGCGGACCGGTCAGTCATACATGCTGGCCGAAAACTGCTGCTACTGGCCCTTCGTGCCCGAGTGGAAGGCTCTAGTGGCATCAGGGCGCCTGGGGGAAGTGATGTACGCAGAGGGTGAGTATGTGCACGAGATCAAGTCACTGGTGGTAGACCCCGAGACCGGCCAGCAGCAATGGCGGGCTCAACGTCCGCCGCTGCACTACTGCTCGCACTCGCTGGGGCCGCTGCTGGAGATTATGGATGACCGCATCGTGCGCGCCTGCGGCCTTGGGGAAGGGCATCGCATTTTCCCTGAGGGCGACGTCGGGGGGATTGATGTTCAGGTGGCGCTGTTCGAGACCAAAAAGCGCGCGATCATTAAGCTGCTGCGCAGTTCGGTGGCTCCGCGCATGCCGGCCCTGCATTACTATTCGCTGCTTTGCACCAAAGGCTATATAGAATCAAGCCGCGCCGGAATCCCAGGCACAGGACAGTTGTATATCGAGGCAGAGATGGATAAGCCACAGGGTATTGAGGTGACCAACGTGGATACCAATCTTCCCAAAGAAGCCCGCGCCGGGGGGCACGGCACCGCTGAATACAGCCTGGTACAAGACTTCCTCGCTGCGCTGGCAGCAGGTCGCAAGCCACCGATTGACGAAGTGCGCGCAATGGACCTGACCATCCCAGGGCTGATCGCCCACCAGTCCGCGATGCAGCAGGGCAAATGGCTGGATGTCCCTTCATTAGCCTGAAGCAAAATGGCTGGATGTCCCTTCATTAGCCTGAAGCAGGAGCAGGATACAGAACCGTGAAACGAGGAGGCTTGACTATGCCAAGGATCGAGTGTCTTGTCTTTGATCAACCCGGGCCTGACAACACCCAGGACACCCTGGCTATAGCTAAACAGCGGGGCGATGAACTGGGCATCAGGCAGGTGGTGGTGGCCACCAGCACCGGCCAGACAGCGTTGGAAGCGGCGAAAGTCTTCAGCCGGGGCATCTGGGAGAAATACGTGGCCCCGGACCCCGAGATCGTCGCTGAAGCCGAGGGCCTGGGCGTGCAGTTCCTGACCTGTCCCCACGCCCTGATGGGCTCTCTGGACACCGCGGTGCAGAGCAGGTTCGGGGGCCTGCCACCAGGGGAGTTTGTGTCCTACGTATACTACACGTTCTGCCAAGGCGTAAAGGTAGCCGTCGAAGTGGTACTGATGGCCGCTGATGCGGCCCTGCTCGATACGGACCAAGATGTCATCGGCATCGCCGGCACTGACACAGGAGCCGACACTGCCCTGGTCATTACCCCCAGCTTCAGTTTCAAGTTTTTTGATATCCGCATTCGCGAGGTGCTCGCCAAGCCGAGGTGATGCACATGGCCGGGTTCAAATGGTCGCGATCCCAAGTCGTCTTGTCGCGTAGGTCATTCGATATAGCTGACCAGATTGGTGGCCCCTTCAATCCGGTCGTCCAGAAGACGGATGATGGGTATCACATCTGGATGAACCAAACGTTCGTCAGTGGCATTGTGGAGATATGGCACGGTGTCTCGGACGATGGCCTACATTTTCGGGAGCTTTGCAAGGCCTTCGGGCCGGATGTATTCCCCGGCGACAAGCTGCGCGTCGGCAGCCCGACGTTCCTGTGGGAGGGCGCTCACTACAGAATCTGGTTCTACGTCTTTGATGGCCGCAATCGGCGCATCTTCACTGCAATCTCGCCCGATGGCCTGACCATCCAGACCCCTGAACTGGCGATTGATGTGGGTTCCTGCCCACCTTATGACAACCAATACACCTATAACCCGTTCGTACTGCGCGATCGTACTGATGGCCGCTACCGGATGTGGCGCACCGGCTGGGAGAAGTGGGATGTCTCCGACGAATCTGCCCGTGGCTTGACCCCAGCCTGGCAGCGTATCATCCACTGCTGGTCGCAAGACGGCCTCACCTGGCGGGATCATCGGTTGGTCATTGGCTTGGGTGCAGAGGGTGAGCACGATGTTCTCGCCTCCCGCCTGCCAGGGAATACGATCCAGCTTTCGGATGGCAGCTTTGAGATATGGTATGCCGGCAGCTATCGAGACGAACAACAGGACAGCGCCGTCTGCTGCGTGATGCGAGCGCTATCCGACGACGGCCTCAACTGGCACAGCTTCTCGATGGAAATACCGCCCGGTTTTCAGGGCAGATGGGACGCCTGGTATGCCTATTCGCCGTTCGCCATCCGCGAGGCTGACAAGATCAGGCTGTGGTATGGTGGCCGCAGCCACGAGTGCGGCTGGTGCATCCTGTACACGGAGGCGCCCATTTGACACACCGCGACCGCGTCCTGACCACCCTGCATCACCAGCAGCCCGACCACATCCCCTGGGACTACTGGGCCACCCCGGAGATTACTGAGCGACTGCTGCAGCATCTCGGCCTCAATAATAAGGAGGCCCTGCTGCGCCACTTTGACGTGGACCTGCGCTACGTGACGGGCCCAGCATACGTGGGGCAGGAGTTCCGCCAACACGCAGATGGCAGCGTGGAAGACCTCTGGGGTGTGCGCCGGCAGAAAAAGACCATCACAATCGCGGAGTATCAATGGACCTACAAGCACGTAGTGGACTCACCGCTGGCCGGAGCGGAAACGGTGGCTGATGTCGAGGCGTACCCGCGCTGGCCAAGCGCTGACTGGTGGGACTATTCACAGATGCGGGAACAATGCCTGACCCACGCGGCTTATGCGGTGGTCAACGCCGGCGACCGGCTCGACCGTACCGCCCAGCTCAAGCCGATGATGTATATCCGGGGCACGGAACAGACCTTCATTGATCTGAAGGCGAACCCCGACCTCGCCCAGGCCATTATCGAGCACATTCGCGCCTACTTCCTGGAGTAC
>JALGTI010000481.1 GCA_029821455.1 Candidatus Zipacnadia bacterium
CAGCGCCCGCACACCCCTGAAAGCCTTGGTCATGTCAGCCGTGAACAAGAACGCCGATAGCCCATAGATGCTGTCATTAGCCAACTGTATGGCCTCGTCAAACTCGTCAAAGCTGGCCAGGGCTAGCACGGGCCCAAACGTCTCCTCCTGCATCACCCGCATCTCCTGGCTGCAGCCAGACAACAGCGTGGGGGCGAAGTAGTAGCCCTTCGCAAACTTGCCCTCCGTCAGGCGGTGGCCGCCAGTCTCGATCACGGCGCCCTTCTGAACAGCATCCTGTATATGTTCTTCGCTGCGGATAAGTTGAACCTCGTTCATCAGGGCCGCAAACTCAGCACGATCATCCTGGGAATCGCCTACCACGATTTGTGAGACCAACTTAGTGAGCTTGCCACGAAGCTCATCATAAACATCCCTCTGGGCATAAACACGATTGACACGATTGCAGACCTGCCCCCCTTGCCTGAAGGCCTGAAACTTTATCGCTTCAGCAGCAGCGGCAACGTTGGCATCATCACACACTATCGCCGGGCACTGGCCGCCAAGCTCCAAGGTCACCCCCTTGATGCCTCGGGCAGCCAATTCCATCGCCCGCTTGCCGGCATCCAGGCCGCCGGTGAGGTTGACCTTGGCGATATGTGGATGACTGATGAGGGCTTCACCGGTCCGCCCACCGGGCCCAGTCACCACATTGAAGACACCCGGCGGCAAGCCAGCCTCGCAGGCAATCTCAGCCAAGGCGCGATTGCAGCCACAACTCCAACCGGCTCCTTGAGGATCAGCACCATCCTGTCGCGGTCATCTGCCTGCGCGACACTCCCGCGCAGGCGCAACGCCTCTTCGGCGAAATAGTCGAACAGGCCAGCGGTACCTGTCACTTCTCCCGGCGCTTCCTTGGCGATCCGGCCTGTCTCACGGCGCACTAGCTCGCCCAGCTCGTCCTTATGCTCCCGCAACGCGTCAGCCACCGCGTGCATCATCTCGCCGCGCTCTTTAGCCGGTGTCTCCCGCCAGGCGAGGAAAACCTCGCGGGCCGAGCCCACAGCCCGGTCCACATCCTGCTCCGAGGCGACAGAGGCAACTCCTACAGTCTCATCAACATCGCACGGGTTGACCACTGGAATAGTCTCATCCCCGCTCGCCGACACCCATTCGCCGCCGATAAACAGTCCATATCTATCCGGCATCTTCCTCACCCTCCCGACCATTTGCTATATCTGGCAGCCTAAGCTCCTCAATATCGGAATCAGCCTGGCTTCGTCGCTCTCACTCAGCCACGTGAGTGGCCGGCGTAGCACTCCACCTGGCCGGCCCAGCAGCTTGACTGCGTGCTTGATCATCGCCGGGAAGCTGCCCAGGGAGAAGGCCTCCCGGAGGGGGTTAATGAGCCGCTGCAGGCGCAAAGCCTCCTGCATGTCTCCAGCTTGGAAGCAGTCATAGATCCCGACCAGTACCTCAGGCACGATGTTGGCTGTGGCGCAGATGGCGCCCACGCCGCCGTACTGCAGGCCTGCCAGCACCAACGAATCCCGGCCCATAATCGTCCAGAAGTCGTCCGGGCACTCGCGGATGTAGGCAGCGAATTGCTGCAAGTCTCCGGTCGAATCCTTGATGCCCTTGATATTGGCATAGTCTCGTGCCAGGCGGGCAACAAGCTGCGTGAGCAGAGGATTGTTGGTGCGAGCAGGGTTACCGTAGAGCAGCGCCGGCAGCTTCATCGCCTCGGCAGCGGCGGCGAAATGGTCGTACAGCTCTTCGACGCTAGGCGTGATGAAGCTGGGGGTAATGATCGAGACATAGTCGCAGCCAGCTGCCTCTGCCGCCTGGCTCAGGTGCACCGCATCGCGCGTGGTATTAGCCCCGGTGCCAGCGCCAACTGGCACGCGGCCGGCCACGTGCTCGGCCGCCACCTCGAAGACCCTGATACGCTCGTCTACGCTCATAGCATAGGCCTCGCCGGTACTGCCAGATACGAACACAGCGTGCACGCCAGCCTCGATCACATAATCCAGCATCCAGCGCAGGCCATCGAGGTCAAGCTCCTCATCATCAGCAAACGGAGTTATTAGCGCGGGAATGATTCCGTGAAGCTGCATAACTATGCGCCTCCTCGTAGACGCGGTGCTTGGTCTACTCGGGATTGTTGACAGGACACAATGGCCGCTGGCCGTCCAGGACGCGCAGCACATCCTCAGCGACCAGCGACATCCGCACCATCGCCTCTTCTGTATGTGCCGCCATGTGAGGCGTGACAATCACGTTTTGCAGGTGAAACACAGGCAGATCGTCAGAAGTGAACTCCCCCTCGAACACATCTAGCCCCGCCCCGGCGATTACGCCTTTACGCAGCGCTTCCACGAGGGCCTTGTCGTCCACAACCCCGCCCCGGGAGGTGTTGATGAGG
>JALGTI010000482.1 GCA_029821455.1 Candidatus Zipacnadia bacterium
CCGATTGGCGAGGGGGTAGTGGACTTTGAGGCGTTCATGCGGGCTGCCCATGCGGATGGCTTTGATGGTTCGCTGGCGGTGGAGGTGTGTACACCTTTCCACGTGGAGTACAACGTACCGAGCATGGAGGACGTTGACAAGCTCGTGATACATGGGCTTGAGTGGCTGAAGGCCAAGCGGGCGGAGATAGCAGGCGGCTAATAGTGTTGTGGCCTGGCAGCATAACGAGGGGACGGTTCCGTTGGAGGGCCGTCCCTAAAGTATTAGGCGTGAGGCCGCCACTGAATGGGAGGGTGGTCAGATGCAGCGTTTCGGTGCTGAGGAGCTAGGTTACCTACAGCAGGTTATTGAATCGCAGGAGCTGGGCAGCAATAACGGTGATCTGACACCGGCTGTTGAGGAGCGCTTCGCGAAGAACTGGGGCGCCGAATACGGTATCTGCGTCAACTCGGCGATGAGCGGCTTGCACATGGCGGTAGCGGCGGCCGGCGCTGGCGCGGGCGACGAGGTCATCTGCGATCCGGTGGTACACTTCGGCGGCTGTGCAGTCCTGTACAACAATGCCGTGCCGGTCTTTGCTGATATTGATCCATACACATTCACGATAGACCCGGCCGCGATTCGCGAGCGTATCAGTGAACGCACAAAGGCGATCATCTGCACCAACCTGTTTGGCCTGCCGTGTGACTATGACCCCATAATGGAGATTGCCGGCGAGTATAATCTGATCGTCATCGAGGACAACGCGCAGGCTGTGGGGGCTACATACAAGGGCAAGTACACCGGTAGCATCGGGCACATCGGCGTTTTTTCGTTTCAACAAAGCAAACAGCTTGCGACCGGCGATGGGGGGATGTGCCTTACCTCTGACAAGCACCTGCATGATGAGATGCGCATCACGCGCCTGATCGGCTGGCTCCCGGAGAAGCGCGGCGACGTGGCCCAGCGCTGGCGCGAAGGTCGGTTGGGGTGGAACTACCGCAACACCGAGATGGTGGCGGCGGTGTTGATGGGCCAATTGGACAAAGCTGATGCTATCCTGGACAATCACCGCAAAGCTGGTGCGATACTGACCGAGGCGCTGGAAGGCTGCGAGTGGCTGCTGCCTCAGCGCGTAGATGAAGAGCGCACTCACACCTACTGGGTGTATGGCTGCCGCTTCGAGGGGGAGAAGGTCGAGTTGACAATGGACGAATTCAAGCGGCTGGCCGCTGAAAAAGAGCTGGCGGCCAGTTACCACTACACCACACTGACATCCTCGGCCATTCCGCTGTTCACTGAGATCCGCGCGTACGGCAAGGGCTGCCCGATTGAGTGCCCGCTGTACGAGGGTGATGTCAAGTACGGTGTGGAGCAAACGCCTAACTGCCAGGAGCTGCTCGACCGCCTGGTGCTGCTGGGCTTCAGCGCCTGGGACCTGGACTTCTGCAAGCAGCAGGCGGAGAAGATCGCCGAGGTCAGAGCTGCGGTAGAGTGATAAGAGTACGACAGGCCCCCTTGCCTGTCAGGGCCTCACCCCCCGGCCCCCTCTCCTTGCAGGAGAGGGGGA
This sequence comes from Candidatus Zipacnadia bacterium, assembly GCA_029821455.1. GTDB lineage: Bacteria > Armatimonadota > Zipacnadia > Zipacnadales > Zipacnadaceae > JALGVG01. Next base: position 1,550 of record JALGTI010000482.1, read on the forward strand.
GAGCGGTACAGCTTCAGGCGCCACATAAGGGCCGCGCGTTCCCCCTCCCTACTTGCAGGGAGCAGGGGGTAGGTAAGCCGTTTCGTACGACAGGCCTTCGCCTACCGTCCCTACTCCGCCGTAGTAGCAACGGCTACGAAGGCCGGGAGCAGGGCATGACCCGCGAAGGCAGGCAGCCTTGGCTCTCGCTGATGAGACTAACGAATAACACTGAATTGCCCGACGGCATGGCGGCCCTTGCCTTCAATCAGCAATCCTCCCGTAATGAGGACTGACCCATCCGCTAGCAATGTCGCCCTGTGCTCGTGGACGGGTTGAGGCAATTGCGGCTTGCCTTCGGCGTTGAATCCCCCCGCGATCAGCACCCGTCCGTCAGAGAGCAGCGTAGCCGTGTGATCCATCCGTGGCTCATTCATATCAGGGCCGGGTATGAACTTGCCGGTGGCCGGATCATGCAGTTCTGTGCTGGCAAGCTGCGTCCCGGCACTGGAACTGTAACCTCCTGTGATGAGAACACGGCCATCTGGCAATAATGTAGCCGTATGGCGGCTGCGGTCTGTCAGCATCGAACCAGCGAGCTCAAACGTACCGGTGGCCAGGTCATAGATTTCCGCCTCCGTCAGCGTCTGCTCGCCGGGGAATTGCGTGCCGCCGGTGATGAGCACCTTGCCATCGCCAAGTAAGGTCGCTGCGTGCCCAAAGCGACTATAGCGCATATCACCTGCGGGCGCGAACTTCCGTGTGGGCGGATCAAAGATGTCACACTTCGCCAGGGAGGTCACCCCACCAACAAAGCCGCCTGTGATTAGCACGCGGCCATCCTTCAGCAACGTAGCCGCGTGCAGCTCCCGTGGCGCGGACAGCTTGCTCTCCAGAAATACGAAGCGTCGGCCATCGAATAGCTCGGCAGTGCGAGAGGTCGAGTAGGGGAGGACGAAGCCGCCGGCGATGAGCACGCTGCCGTCGTGCAAGCGGGTGGCTGTGTGAAAGGCACGACACTTGTGCCCCGATGGGCCCTGCGCGAAGCGACCTGCAGCCAGGTCGAAAAGTTCAGTGCCGATAATGAACCCATCCCCTGGCCCCAGGCCGCCGTATATCAGGACCCGCCCATCTTCCAGTAGTGTCGCAGTGTGGGCATAGCGCGGCGCAAGCATCTCGCCTTGGCCCCACAATGGGCCGGCAAGGGCCGCGATCAGGCCGATAGCCAAATATCGGCGCACTAGTAGCACGGCCTCATCTTCCCGGGGAATGGCTCGCCGGGCCACTGCTCCCAACGGATTCTGACCCAGTGCACATGGCCGTGGACACCCAGCTTGTTGACAGTGCGGGCGCTCACCAC
>JALGTI010000483.1 GCA_029821455.1 Candidatus Zipacnadia bacterium
AGGCTGAGGCCCTCGAACTCGTCGGATCTGAACTTGAAGTGGTAGAAGTAGCAGCCCCGGCGCGTAACCTCGGGGCGGCGTTCCACCGGTGCGACGCCCGGTATTTCGCGCAGGCCTGCCTCGAAGTACCGCATATTCGCCTCGCGGCGCTCGGTCTGTTCGGGCAGGCGTCTAGTCTGTTCATAGGCGATCGCTCCCTGCCATTCGGTCATCCGCAGGTTGCTGGCCACGATGTGATGCTCGTAGAACGGCCGGCCTGAAATGCGGCCGATGTGATGGAAGCTGTAGGCCTTCTCAGCGAGCTCCTCGTCATCGGTGGTGACAATACCACCCTCGCCACATGTCAGGCCCTTGCCCATCTGCAGTGAAAAGCAACCCATATCGCCAAGACCACCGCAGCCTTTGCCCTTCCACTGAGTGCCGTGAGCGTGGCAGGCATCCTCGATGACAAAGAGGCCGTGCTTTGCGGCAATGGCGTTGATACGGTCCATATCGGCAGGGTAGCCGCCGTAGTGGACAGGGATGATGCCGGCCGTGCGTGGGGTGATAGCTGCCTCGACTGCATCGGGGTCAATTTGATAATACTCCGGCTCGATGTCAACGATGATGGGGATGGCATTGACGAGGATGACGGCGGTGGCCGTAGCCACGAACGTCGAAGCGGGGCAGATAACCTCGGCGCCAGGCTGGATGCCGATGGCCTTGAGGGCACACTCAATCGCCTGGGTGCCATTCGTCACTGCCACGGCGTACTTGACGCCTTGATACTCACAGAAGGCATTCTCAAACTTGCCGACCCAGGAATCCTTAGCCTCCTGGTACCCACCGCGCCACCAGATACGCGAGTGGAGCACCTCCAGTAACGCCTTCTCCTCTGGTTCGCCGAACTCCGGCCACGGCTTCCCCAGAGGCCTGTCAATTGTCTTTGGTCCTCCGTTGATCGCTAGCTTGGGCATTGTCGTCTTCTCCTTCACTGTAGGGCGGGGGCTTGTACCCCGCCGAGATTGCTTATGCCACGGCGAGCCGGTTGGCCTCACCCCCTGGCCCCCTCTCCTTCCAGGAGAGGGGGAGATGGCAGCGGCGTGCGAGCGTTCAGCCGGAGCATTGGGCCATAGCTTGCAGGCAAGCCCCCGCCCTGCAAGTGTCATGGCGAGGCAGAAGGACCTCGCACCTCCATTCTTATCTTGAGACCCACCAGGCGCAGGATGCCCTCGGCGAATTCGACATTAGATGTACCCAGAAGGGCGCACACATATTCCCCCTGCAACATCAGCAGGCTCCAGTCGTCCTCATTGAAGCGCAACAGTAGTGCGCGGTCACTGAGGTGAGGGAAGGGAGAAGGCGGCACGCCGGTTTGTGTCGCCAACTCATTGCTCCAGCGCTCGAACAGCGATGAGGCCGAGGCAGCAGAGTCGGTCTGATAGATCGTCAGTTGGCCGCCAAGGACTCCGTCCCTGGCGCGGGCGGTTAGACAGGGCCACTGCTGTCCGTTCTGCAGAGGCAGGTGGTAGATGATGGTTTGAGGCGCGAACTGGCCGCGAGGCAGTATCGCAACGATGGAGGGCGGGGGCGGCAGTTCAGGCAGGCGCAGCAGGAGTTCAGTGGTCAAACCCCGCAGTAGAGGCTTCCACTTCCGCTGGTCCTCCTCGGCGGTAAGACGGATCAGTAACGTGTGATACCAGACTACCAGTTCATGGTCCGACCAGAAAGCTGCCTCACCCATTTGCTCAATTGCCATGGCCTCTGCGCGCTCCTGGCTGAAGATGCCGAAGGCGTTAGCTGCGTCACCGAAGCCCCAAACCTCCACTTTCACAGCGTGACCGCCTTTCGTGGTCTGGCTCAACATAGCCCGCACGACCCACTGCAGGCCTAGTCAGGCTCCAGGCAGTCGGCCAGCAGGTCGTCGCCGATGATTCGCGGCTCGCCGACCAGCCGCCAGACCTCGACTTCATCATCGAGGCGCTGCAGAAGCAGCATCGCCCCGCGTGCATCGGGCCACTGGCTATCGCGGGCCGGCAGGGGCGGCTGCTCAACGGACTGCTGGGTGTA
>JALGTI010000082.1 GCA_029821455.1 Candidatus Zipacnadia bacterium
GGCAGCGCGTGAAAGTCAGGTGCTTCGCCCAGCACGTCACAGACCTCAAAGGCCGCCGTCTTCTGGCCCTCCATCCGGTAGGGATTGAGGGAGTTGACCAGGGCGATGGGGTAGTGGTCGGTGATCTCACGCACGATTCGCATGCAGTCGTCAAAATTGCCGGCGATTTGGATAGTGCGCGCCCCGCACATCAGCGCCTGGGCCAGCTTGCCCAAGGCAATGTATCCATCGGGGATGAGCACTACTGACTGGATGCCGGCACGCATCGAATAGGCCGCTGCCGCTGCTGAGGTGTTGCCCGTAGAGGCGCACATTGTCAGGCGCGCCCCCTCCTCAACGGCCTTGGAGACCGCCACGGTCATCCCCCGGTCCTTGAACGAGCCGGTGGGGTTGCAGCCCTCGTGCTTAAAGAATAGCCTGATATCGCCGGGTAGTGAGGGACCGATCGCCACACTGGGAATCAGCGGCGTTGCACCCTCCAGCAGCGTCACGCGCGGCGTCGCGTCCGTGACGGGCAGGAACTCCTTGTAGGCCTCAATTACACCGGGCCAGGGCTTCAACAAGCTGCTCATCTTTCGCTCCGTTGGTTGGCGGTCTGGATGGACCTCACCCCTGACCCCTCTCCTTACAGAAGAGGGGAAGCTGTGGTTGAGTGGAAATGGGCTGAGACTACTCCTCCACCCTTATGACACTAACAATCTCTTCCACGATGTCCAGGGGGCTGATGGACTGCAGCGCTGAACGCAAGTTCCGCTCGGGCCCCTTATGCATCACCCAGATAATCTCGGCTGTGTCGCCGATGGAACTCTCCTGGATGACCGACTCGATGCTGACGCGTTGGGTGCCAAAGATGGTGGCGATGTTCCCGAGCACACCGGGCCTGTCTGCCACCCTCATTCGCACATAGGTACGTGCTTCTACCTCATCCATTGGCACAATATTGGCCGTCCCCTCACACACGCACGGTCGTGCAGGATATTACGGGCGCAATCTATGACATCCCCGGCCACGGCACTGCCCGTGGGCAGGGCACCAGCGCCACGTCCATACAACATCACTTCGTCACAGGCGTCACCGCGGATGAAGATGGCGTTGAAGACACCGTTGACCGAGGCCAAGGGGTGCTCGGCCGGCAGCAGAGCCGGATGCACGCGCAGCTCCGCCTTGCCATCCGCCTGCTTTGCGATAGCTAGCAGCTTTATGACATAGCCCATCCGCCGCGCATAGTCTATATCCTGGGGGCTTATTCGGGAGATGCCCTCGCGGTAGACTTGCTCCACTGGAACGTGGGCGCCGCATCGGTGGGGTCGGCCTCAGCATAGCCCAGGTCCTGGGCCTCCTTGAGCACCTCCTGAAACTCGCGGCCCTCCTGGCTCATCTTGGTCAGGATGTAGTTGGTGGTGCCATTGAGGATGCCGATGACCTGGCTGATGCGATTGGCCACCAGACTCTCTTTGAGGGCACGGATGACGGGGATTGTTCCTGCCACACTGCCCTCAAACTGCACATCCACGCCCTTCTCAGCGGCAGCGGCCAGGATCTGCCCACCGTGCTTGGCCATCATTCCCTTGTTGGAGGTGACCACGCTCTTGCCCGCCTCAATGGCGGCCAGCACGAAGTCCAGAGCCGGCTCTGTGCCGCCGATAGTCTCCACGACGATGTCAATGTCCGGGTCGTTGATCACCTCATAGGCATCGGCAGTACGCTGCTCTTGAGGTATTTGTGTCTCGCGTGGCCGCTCCCAGTCAACGTCGGCGACCTTGGCAACTACGACGGGAGCGCCTGCGCGCCGGGCAACTTGCTCGGCGTTGGTGGTCAGGATCCGATACAAGCCGCCACCGACAACTCCGTAACCGAGGATGCCAACTCTGATCTGTGCCCTGTGCATATTCACTACCTGCCTTGGAGGGTTGAATCATTCCCGCAGGCCAGACGCCCTGCGTGCGGGACAGGCCAGGCTTGTCCGCCCTAGCGGGCCCTAGCCCGCGAAGGTAAAATGCCTGTCCTAGCCGCCCAGAGGCGTAGGACCTACTCGCTGGTCAGCTTTATGAGCATCAGCGGCTGGTCCGCCTCGATCTCCTGCTGGTCATACACCAGCACCTGTACGATGGTGCCGCTAACAGGAGCTGTGACCTCGTTGAACATCTTCATTGCCTCAATGAGGCCCAGGATATCGCCACGCTCGACGGCGTCCCCCACCTCGACACAGGGCGGGGAACTAGGCGAAGGGGCGCGGTAGAACACGCCCGTCATCGGGGCGGGCACCGGGATGACATCCTGGGGCACGGCAGGCTGTGGCGGGGATGCTGGCAGGGCTGCGTGCTCGGGATTTGACTGGGCCGGTGGCGGTGCCAGCGGTCGCGCGGATACTACTACAGACTCGTCGTGCTCCTCGACCTCGATCTCATCAAGGCCCTCAGCCTCCAGCAGTTCAGCCAGCCATTTGATATCGTCCTCGTCAAAGTGCTGCATGGCAGGTGCGGCTCCTGCGCTCCCCTCTACGGTGGGTAATTACGCTAAGCGACGGGCACTTAGCCCGCCGCTATGCAATTATGCCGCTGCAAAGCAACTGGTAGCTGGGGAGGGAGTCGAACCCCCGACAACGCGGGTATGAACCGCGCGCTCTAACCACCTGAGCTACCCAGCCACCCGATTATGCGCTGCCTCACGTGCTGACGCGCCTAACGGCGGCTGCGCCGTTTCTTCTTGCCGCCGGTCTTTTCCTCGCGCCGCTGTATGTCATCCCGCGCCATATTGCGGTACAGTTGCACCTCAAACTCCTGCAGAGTTTCGGTATCCGTCTCTGCCAGCTTGTTGAAATCCACCTTGATCTTACTCACGCATCTGTACCTCCAGTAGGCCATAGCATACCGAACGGAATCTCAGGTGTCAAGGCCAAGTGATAGTATCATACGGGGAAGGGGAATTTGAAGCTAGCTACGGGCCGACGATGCGGTGGGGCAGATGCTGGTTGGCTAGCTCGACCAGTTCCCTGGTCGCCTCAGAGGGATCGTCGGCCCCGGCGATGGCTGAGACAATGGCCACCAGGTCTGGGTTGACCGGGGTAAGTTGCGAGAGATTGCTGGCATTGATGCCACCGATGGCGCAGATAGGGAGGGAGACACGGCTGCGCGCCTGCTCGATAAGCTCAAGACCAATGGGTGGCAGCTCGCTCTTGGTGGGTGAGGCGAAGATAGGACCGAATGCTACGTAGGAGGCAGCATGGCGCTCAGCTTCCAGAGCATCATCGAGGCGCTCGCAGGTCACGCCAACTATCGCCCGAGGGCCCATTATCCGGCGGCTGATGTCCACAGGCATATCATCCGCCCCGACGTGGACGCCATCGGCCCCTACTGCCAGAGCAACGTCCAGCCGGTCATTGATAATGAGAGGGATGCCGGCCGGCCGGGTCAATTGGACCAGGGCGGCGGCATCCTGCACCATTTGAGCCGTGCTCAAGCCCTTCGCGCGATACTGAACAATACCGACGCCGCCACGGATGACACCTTTGACCAGGGCACGCAGGGCCTGAGTGTCTGGCAGCGGGTCGGGTGTGATGAAGTAGATCTTTGATTTCAGGGAGACAATTGGCACTATCTGCACCTCGCTGCACGCAGGTCGTACGCATTCTTTCCCTGTTTGCTTCGATGTTCCTGCCTGGGGAATGTCGCGCCGCACACGATTTGTGGTGGAAGATACGCACTATGCAATAATAAGTGAAAATTACTATTGACACGCTTTGACATTCTAGTATAATGTGTTATTGAATTCATACAATTCATATATGTAGCCTAACAAGCCCGGACGAAGGTGAAAACGCTACCAAAGTGTGGCCAGAGGGGTGATGGTATGGCTGAGGAGAGTCGTTTCAAAGACATTTTTCTGGGTTCAGTAACAGTTGGAGAGCGCGGACAGGTGGTAATCCCCGCAGAAGCGCGAGAGCGACTGGGAATACAACCGGGTGAGAAATTGCTGGCCTTCATTCACCCGACGGACACTGGTGTCGCCTTCGTGAAGGTGGGAGGCTTGCTGGCGTACAGCGAGGTGCTTGAACAGGTCATCGCCGCCATCCGCGAGACGAAGGAGGACCAATCAGATGCGTAGCTTGACGACACTAGCCCTGTTGGGACTGCTTCTACTGTGCAGTTACGGGTTGGCGTGGTGTCAGGAGGAGGTCTTGCGCCTGACACCCGATCAAGCGGCCGAGCTGGCCCTTGCCAATAGCCTGGAGCTGCAGATAGACGCCCAGAGCCTGGAGGAGGCGTACGCGCGAGTGCGGCAGGCGTATGCCTCTGATAACCTGCAGATTGCCCTGGAGGGCCGCTATGTCAGGATGGGGCCGGTATCTGGCTTTGAGTTGCCACCGGAACTTGGTGGTGGGAAGATGAGCTTCGGTTCTACCGAGCAGTCCAGCGGCAGCTTGAAGATCATCAAGCCATTGTACACGGGCCACCGGGTGGAGCGGCAGGCCAGAGCTGCGCGGTCGGCTGTTGAGGCTACCCGTTATGGACAGGATATCACGCGCCTGGCACTCAGTCGTGCGGCCCACGAGGCGGCCTATGGTGTACTGTTAACCGGACAGCTTTCCGAGGTGGCCGAGGAGCTAGTCACCTCCAATCAGGAGCACCTTCGGATCGCGCAGGCGATGCTGGAGGCCGGCGTAGTGCCGCGCTTCGAGGTGGTGCAGGCCCAGACGGAGCTATCCAAGGCCCGGGGACAGCTCATCAGCACCCAGACAGAGGTGGAGCTGGCCAAGGCAGGCCTGCGGCGAGTGCTGACGGTGCCGCAGACGACGGAAGTTGAGGTTGCTGACAGCCCTGCGCCAGAATTGCCCGAGGGGACGCTGCCGGAGTTGATACAGACGGCGTGGGAGAACCGCCCTGAGATAGCCGCCGCAAAGGCAGGTATAGCAGCAGCCAAAGCTGGCGTACAGTTGGCGCTGGCTACCAAGAACCTCTCTGTCAATCTGGCGGGCCAGGTCTCACGGGAGACCGAGACCAGTATGAGCAAACCCACCTCCTGGAATGTGGCTGTAGCTGTCACCAAACCGCTGCACGATGGCGGTATCGAGCGGTCGCTGACCCAGGAAGCAATGGCCAAGCTGCGGTCAGCACAGTTACAAGAGGAAATCGCTCGCCAGCAGATTGCCCTCGGCATTACCCAGGAGTATGTTTCCGTTGCTGAGGCGCGGCAGCAGGTCGAGGTGGCAGAGCAAGGGGTGACGGAGGCGGAGGAGCGCCTGCGCATCGCCAGGGTGCGCTTCACCGCTGGCGTAACAGTAGGAGTCGAAGTGATTGATTCTCAGACTGCCCTGGCCGCAGCGCAGGCAGCCCTGATCAATGCCAGGTATGATCTGAGATTGGCGACGATGAGGCTTCATAATTCCCTGGCCCTGGAGCTGGCCGGGCAGGAGCAACGCAGAATACAGGAGTGAGGTCCTATGAAAGGCGCGGTACGAACGAAACTAATTGCTGTCCTGCTTGTGGTAGTGCTCATAGGAGGCGGGATCCTGCTGGCCAAAGTCCTGCGTGCTGGAAAAGCCGCCGAAGAGGCAGCAGTGGAGGAGGCAGCAGTGACGGTTGGCACCGTCAGTGCCCGCCGTGGCACAATGGAACGGAAACTCAGCTTCAGTGGCAGCCTAGAGGCTGATGTGGAGGTGGGGGTTGTTTCGAAGCTGCCGGGCAAGGTGGCGCGGGTTCTGGTGGAGGAGGGTGATACGGTGCAGCGCGGGCGGCTGTTGATAACGCTTGAGCGCAATGACCTGGCGGCGCAACGCCACCAGGCGCAAGGCGCCATCCAGGCAGCGCAGGCCCGCCTCAAACAGGCCCAAACCGGCACCGGGCTGCAGGAGGCCGAAAGTAGTACCTCAGTAGTAAGAGCGGAAGCTGTGCTCGCTTCAGCTAAGGCCCAACGCGACCAGGCACGTGTGAGTCTGGAGCTCATTGCCGCTGAAACCGGGCATGGCGTAGCCCAGGCCGAAGAGTCGGTGCGTCAGGCCGAAGCCCGCCTGGAAATGCTCAAGACCGGGGCTCGTGAACAGGAGAAGGAGCAAGCCCGCCAGGCGGTTCAGCAGGCCAAGGCCAACCTCGATACTGCCAAAAAGAATCTGGATCGCGCCCGGCAACTCCTTGATGCAGGCGCGGTCGCACAGCAGCAATACGACGCAGCGCAACTGCAGTATGACGTCGCGCTTGCAGGCTACAACACTGCGACACAACAGTTGGACCTGATCGAGGAAGGGGCACGCAGCCAGGAAATCCGCATCGCCGAAGCTCAACTAGCGCAGGCGCAAACCGGCTTAGCCCTAGCCAAAGCGCATGAGGCGCGAGAGCAGATAGGCCGCCAGCAGTTGCAGGCTGCCGAAGAGCAGGTGCGGCAGGCGGAAGCCGCCTTGGAAATGGCCCAGGCCGCCGTCGCTCGCAATGTGGTCAGCCAGGAAGAGGTCGAGGCTGCCAGAGCCGGGCTGGCGCAGGCGCAAGCGAATCTTCAGTACATTGACGCCCAGATTGGCTACACGCAGATACGCGCGCCAGTGGCAGGGGTTGTGGTCAGGCGCAGTACCGAACCCGGCCAAGCCGCTGTGCCCGGTGTGCCTCTGCTGACGATCGTGGACAACCGTGACCTGTACGTTCGCGCGCAAGTCGCAGAAATGGATGTCGGCCTTCTCTATCAGGGGCAGGAAGCTGTTGTCACTATTGACGCGCTCCGAAACGCCGAGTTTTCCGGCACCATCGCCCAGGTCATACCTGCCGCTGACCCCGAGTCGCGTACCTTCGAGGTGAAGGTGCGCGTGCCCAATTCCGATGACGAACTCACTCGCGGAATGTTTGCGCGAGTTACTGTAGTGATCGAACGGGCCGAAGATGCGGTCCTGGTGCCCCGGCATGCGGTAATAGACCGCGACGGTGAACAGGTCATGTATCTTGTGCAGGCAGGCCGGGTCGTTGAGAGGTCAGTAGTGACCGGTATTCAAGATGAAAACGAAGTTGTCATTACCGAAGGCGTTGAAGTCGGTGATGCAGTGATCGTTGAGGGTCAGACGCTGGTCCGCGCGGGGCAGCAAGTGCAGGCCAAGCCGGCTGAGGAGGGCAGCCGGTGAATCCTGCAAAGTTCTCGGTCAGCCGGCCTGTCACCGTCTTGATGGGGGTCTTGGCGGTCTTTGCGCTTGGCGTGGCTACTTTCATGCAACTCAAGGTGGACTTGCTCCCTGACATCAGTTTCCCGGTCATTGCTGTAATCACGTATTACCCCGGCACCCCGCCCGAAGAGGTGGAAGAGTTCGTAACCAAGCCTATCGAAGAGGCGGCCGCAATCGTCGAGGACCTGGAAAGCGTCAGCTCCATCTCTAGCGAGGGTATCTCCGTCGTCATCATCGAGTTCGACTGGGGCAAGGATATGGACTGGGCCGCCTTCGACGCTCGTGAGAAGGTGGACCCAGCCATCGAACGACTGCCCGAGGGCGCCCACCGCCCCATCATTGTGAAGATGGACCCATCCACGATGATGCCCGTGATGACCATTGGCGTGACGGGCATGGAGGATATGCGGCGGCTCCGGGAAATCGCGGACGACTATATCAAGCCAGAGCTGGAGAAGATCCCGGGCGTTGCAGCGGCTAGCATCTATGGCGGATTGCAGCGAGAAATCCTAGTAGAGGTGAACAGACAGCGCCTCAAGGCGTACGGTCTCCCCATCGTGCAGGTCGAAAATGCGCTGCGGCGTGAAAACCTCAATGTTCCGATCGGCTTTACTACCGAAGGGTCACAGGAGTTCACCCTCCGTGTAACAGGCGAATTTCAAAGCGTAACTGAAATCCCCAATATCATCGTTGCGGTGCGCAACGGCGCGCCCATCTACCTGCGCGACCTGGCTGTGGTCAAGGATACCCACAAGGAGATACGGAGTTACGCCCGCGTCAATGGCCAGCCCTGCGTGAGTTTGGCGATAATGAAAGAGGCGGTGGCCAACACTGTAGAGGTCTCCCACGCCGTTCACGCAGCCCTGGAATCTCTGCCAGAGAAGCTGCCCTCGGGCATAGAACTGACTGCCACCTTCGATCAGGCCGAGTTCATCGAAGACTCGCTTCATAACCTGTATGCTGTCGCCATTGAAGGCGCCCTGCTGGCGATGCTCATCATCTTCCTGTTCCTCGCCACCTTGCGAGGCACCCTCATCGCCGGCATCTCAATTCCCGTGTCTATCCTGGCTACCTTTGTTCTGATGTACTTCCAGGATATGACTCTCAACATCATCACCATGGGGGGGCTGGTCCTGGCCATAGGGAGGATAATAGACGACTCGGTGGTGGTGCTGGAGAACATCTACCGGCATACCGAGGAAGGCGAACCGGCAGTGGCTGCCGCCGTCGGCGGCACCGGCGAGCTGGCTATGGCGATTATTGCCGTTACCCTTGCCACGATGTGTGTGTTCTTCCCGCTCCTCTTCGTGGGCGGTATGGTCTCCACGCTCTTCAGTCCGATGTCATTGGTAGTCATGTTTGGGCTTTTCGCCTCGCTTGTAGTTGCCCTCACAGTCATCCCAATGCTGGGCGCTCGCCTCATCCATCCGCACCCTAAGGGGGCTGCGGCAGCAGCGCAAACAAGAGGTCTGCTGTCGCGCACGCTCGGGGCCTTTGACCGAGCATTCCGGGCGGTCGCCAACTGGTATCGGCGGGCGATTGAGTGGTGCCTGAATCATCGCGCTATCGTCACAGCCGTGGCGCTCGGGGTTTTCATCGCCAGCCTGCTACTCATTCCATTGGTCGGCTTCGAGTTCTTCCCTGAGATGGACACGGGTGACCTGCAACTAGTGGTGGAGACTCCGGTCGGATCTTCCGTGGAGCATACGAACGAGGTTGCCAAGCAGGTCGAGGCTATTATTGCGCAGGTCCCGGAACTGGAGAACATGGAGGTTTCGCTGGGCGAGAGCGAGGGGGGGCTGATGAGCATGGGCGGAGGTACTTCCGGCATCCGCGTGGCCAACTACCAGATCACTTTAGTCGACCGACAATTCCGCGACCGCACGACCACCGAGATCCAGAATGAGCTGCGCGACAAACTGGCACAGATCCCCGGTATAACTGCTCGTTTTCAGGAGAGGATGGGAGGCGGCATGGGCGCCGACGTGGAGGTTACCATCAGCGGGGATGATCTGGCCGTGCTCAGTAGCTTGGGCAACCAGGCTCTGGAGAAGCTGGAGATAGTATCTGGATTGTACGACCTTCGCCTGGACTGGGAACCGGGCACTCCTGAATACCAGGTATTAGTAGACCGCGATAAAGCCGGCCGGCTGGGTCTTGCGGCGGCCGATATCGCGCACACGCTGCAAACCCTAGTGCGGGGAACACGGGAACTCACCAAATACCGTGAGGCCGGGGAGGAATATGACATCACCGTGCGTGCACGGGAGGCCGACCGCGAGTGGATTGATGTAGTAAGAGGAACGGACATCATAACTCACGACGGCATTGCCGTTCCCCTCACCGAGGTGGCTACCATTCGCAGGGCCCTTGGGCCAACACAGATCAGTCGTGATGAACGACAACGTTCTGTGACCATCCAGGGGAGTAAATCGGTGCGTGCCCTAAGTGAGATAGTCGCCGACGTCGAGAATGAGCTAGCCACGATGGACTGGCCAGCGGGCTATCGCTACGAGATCGGGGGTTCTGAGGAGGACCGCCGTGAAGCTTTCGCCGGGATGGGCCTGGCCCTGGTAATGGGCGTGATTCTCATCTACCTCATCTTGGCTTCGCTCTTCGAATCGCTCATCCACCCGTTCACGATTATGTTAGCTATCCCCCTGGAGGTCATTGGGGTGTTTGGGGCGTTACTTCTGACCGGCACAAGCCTCAATATCATGGTGCTCCTAGGCATCCTGATGCTTACCGGCATTGTGGTCAGCAACTCTATCCTGCTAGTCCAGATGATCAACTTGCTGAGAGAGCGAGGGCTGCCCCTGCGCGAAGCGATAATCCAAGGCGGCTCGATCCGGCTGCGCCCGATCCTGATGACCGCGATAGCCACTCTGTTTGCAATGATACCCCTGGCCATCGGTTTACGGGCCGGTTCCGAGATGTGGCGGCCACTGGGCATTACTGTTATTGGCGGGCTGACCACTTCGACCGTCCTGACGCTGTTAGTAGTGCCGGTCGCATACAGCCTGTTTGAACAGGTATCCACTTCCCTGGCTAGACTGCTTCGCCTGCAATAGGGCTGCACTGCAGGCAGTGCTTTGTGAAGCTGTTGACTGAGGGCAGGTGTGGAATGAGGGCTTTCCGCATTGTAGTCATAGTCTGTTTCGCCCTCCTGACCTCGGTGGTGATGTTGCGTTGGGCCCTGAGCTATGTGGGGTGCCTGGGAACGGGCGCCAGAGCCTTGCCGCGCTTCCTCAACCCCGAGGAATACGCCCGCGACCACTTCTATCGCAACCACCCCGGCGAAAAACCCCTCAACTGGAAAATCGCCCAGACAGCCCAGCAGTTCTACCAGCAAAAGCCAATGGGTCGTTTCGTTCTGGACAGCAACGACTGTAGCGACTTCGTGGACTGTGTGGTGGACGAGGCCCTGGGAGCCCAAGCGCGCTTCAACCGCAACTCCGATAAACACATCTACATGAACCGCCCCGATATCTGGCAGTGGATTGCCTGGACCGGCAAGGAGCCGATCCAGCCCGGAGACATCCTCTATGTCCGCCACTCGCCCTGGTATCCACCGCGTGAGACGCGTCTTGGCCACATAGGGGTGGTGGGCGCTGATGGAATGGTGTATGATTTCGCCAAGCTCAAGAGTTGGTCGCAGGCCCGCTACGGTCGCAACCAGATAAGCTGGTTCGTGCGCCATTCACCGGATCGAGGTGAGATTATCATCGGACGCCTGGGCCCTGCTTATCGTTATTTGCTCAAGCCTCTGCCCCCTGCCGAAAGTCAGTGACGCGCAGCCTGACGCAGGAACAATTGCCACAGATAGGGAAAATAGGCCTTGGACGCAGCCACCCTGAACTCGAGATGAGAGGTCGCGATGCGGCTACCGAGGCTGAGGCTGATTCACCTCATCTACCTGGCCGTCATCTACGTGGCCATTCTGGCCGCGGTGTCGCCGCTGCGGGGTTACGACCTGTGGTGGCACATTAGGACCGGCCAGTGGATATTGCAGCACCAGGACATCCCCCGCCACGACATCTTCTCCTACACCAGCGAGGGCAAGCCGTGGATTGCCCACGAGTGGGCTTTCGACATCCTCCTGGCACTTATTCACGACAATCTGGGCCTGCTGGGACTGATCTACTTCAAGGCACTGATGGCGGCGGCTACTTTGCTGCTGCTGGCGTGGCTGTGCCGGCGCTGGGGAACAAGTCCGCTGGTGATGGTGCTGGTCCTCGCTGGGGCGGTCGTCTGCATGGTCCCGTGGTTGAATGCCCGTCCGCAGATGGTGCTGATGCTGTTTGCCGTGGTCCTGCTGCATATTCTGCGCTCCTATCAGGAGGGCAGAAGGCAGGCTGCCTGGTGGCTGCCGCTGCTGTTCGTTGTGTGGGTGAACTTCCA